>NZ_LFJT01000023.1:0-94456 GCF_001682645.1 Delftia sp. JD2 | reverse complement strand
CTGACGCGGCTGCTGGCGCCGACCTCGCGCAGCTTCCGGCGCATGGGCAAGATCGTGGGTCGCAGCGACGACATGCTCATCATCCGCGGCGTGAACCTGTTTCCCACGCAGATCGAGGAGATCGTGCTGCAGAACGCCCAGCTGTCGGGCCAGTACCAGCTGGTGGTCACGCGCGACGGCAACCTGGACCGGCTGGCCGTGCGCTGCGAGATGCAGCCGGGCACGCAGGGCGACACCGAGGCGCTGGCACTGTGGGTGCAGCAGCGCATCAAGACCCTGGTCGGCGTGAGCGCCGAGGTCGAGGTGCTGCGGCCCGATTCCATAGAGCGCACCCTGGTGGGCAAGGCCCGCCGCGTGATCGACCACCGCAGCCGCTGAGCGCGCACAGGAGTCCCATGGCCCGAGGCCGATCTTCCGGATACGACGACCAGCGCGAACTGATCCTGGGCCATGCCGCCGCGCTGTTCGCGCGCAGCGGCTACCCCGGCACTTCGATGAACGAGGTGGCCCAGGCCTGCGGCCTGTCCAAGCCCACCATCTACCACTACTTCCGCGACAAGTACGCGCTGCTGGTGGACATCACCGATGGCCACATGACGCGGCTGCAGGCCCTGGTGGACGAAGTGCAGTCCATGGGCCTGCCGCCCGAGCCGCGGCTGCGCATGCTGATCGAGCGCTTCGTGCAGGAGTACGCCCATGCCCGCCATGCCCACCGCGTGCTGACCGAGGACGTGCGCTTCCTGCAGGACGACGACCGCCAGCGCGTGCTGGGCAAGGAGCGCGCCGTGGTCGAGACATTTGCCCAGGCGGTGGCCCAGCTGCGGCCTGACGCCGATGGCGCGGGCCTGTCCAAGGCGCTGGCCATGCTGCTGTTCGGGATGATGAACTGGATGTTCACCTGGCTGCGGCCCGACGGCTCGCTGGACCACGAGGCCATGGCCCCCGTGGTGGCCGACCTGTTCCTCGGAGGCCTGCCGGCCGTGCAGACCCCAGGCAAACCCGGGCATCAAACCGCTGGCAAAAAAATAGTTACCACGGTAAATTGTGGCGCCTGAAGGTGCCACGCCCCATCCAACACAAGGAGACAGACATGAAGCGTTTGACGAAACTGGGCCTGCTGGCCGCGACCCTGGCCACGGTCTGGGGATCGGCCCTGGCCGACATCAATGTGGGCGTGGTGGTCTCGGCCACCGGACCGGCGGCCTCCCTGGGCATTCCCGAAAAGAACACCGTGGCGCTGATGCCGCGCACGGTGGCGGGCCAGAAGGTCAACTACATCATCCTGGACGACGCCTCCGACACCACGGCGGCCGTGGCCAACACGCGCAAGCTGATCAGCGAGAGCAAGGTCGATGTCATCCTGGGCTCCAGCATCACGCCCAACTCGCTGGCCATGGTGGACGTGGTCTCCGAGGCCAAGACGCCCATGATCACGCTGGCGGCCTCGGCCAAGATCGTCGAGCCCGTGGATGCCAAGAAGTTCTGGGTCTTCAAGACGCCCCAGCACGACGCCATGATGGCCGCCGCCATCGGCGAGCACATGGCCAAGGCCGGCATCAAGACCGTGGGCTACATCGGCTTCAACGACGCCTACGGTGAAAGCTGGCTGCAGGAGTTCCGCAAGGTGGCCGAGGCCAAGGGCCTCAAGCTCACCGCCACCGAGGCCTATTCGCGCAGCGATACCTCGGTCACGGGCCAGACGCTCAAGCTCATGTCCGCCAAGCCCGATGCGGTGCTGATCGCAGGCTCGGGCACGCCGGCCGCGCTGCCGCAGAAATCGCTCAAGGAGCGTGGCTACCAGGGCAAGATCTACCAGACCCACGGCGTGGCCAATGCCGACTTCCTGCGCGTGGGCGGCAAGGATGTGGAAGGCACGCTGCTGCCCGCCGGCCCCGTGCTGGTGGCCCACCAGCTGCCCGACAGCAACCCGGTCAAGAAGTCTGCCGTCTCCTATGTGGAGGCCTACGAGGCCGCCAACGGCAAGGGCACGGCATCGACCTTTGGCGCGCATTCCTGGGATGCGGGCCGCGTGCTCGAAGCGGCGATTCCCGCCGCGCTCAAGAAGGCCCAGCCCGGCACGGCCGAGTTCCGCGCCGCCCTGCGCGATGCGCTGGAGCAGACCAAGGACGTGGCCGGCGCCCACGGCATCTTCAACATGACGCCCACCGACCACCTGGGCCTGGACCAGCGCGCGGCCGTCATGGTCAAGATCGAGAACGGCACCTGGAAGTACCAGCCCTGAACCTGCGGGCCTGAGGCCGCAGCGGCTGCCGCACCTGGCGGCGGCCGCTGTGGCGCTCGGCCGCGCCTGCTCGAAAGTCGATCATGGATCTGCAAATCGCCCTGCTGCTGGGGCAGGACGGCATCGTCAACGGCGCCGTCTACGGCCTGATGGCGCTGGCCCTGGTGCTGGTGTTCTCGGTCACCCGCATCATCTTCATTCCGCAGGGCGAGTTCGTCGCCTTCGGCGCGCTCACCCTGGCCATGATGCAGGCCGGCCGCGTGCCCACCACGCTGTGGCTGCTGCTGGCCCTGGCCGCCGCCGTGCTGGTGGTGGACCTGCTGCGCTGGCGCGCGGGCAGCCAGGTGAGCTGGCCCGCCACCTTCCTGTGGTGCCTGGCGCTGCCGGCCATTGCCGTGGCCCTGGCCTGGGGGCTGCGCCCGTCCTCGCTGATGCTGCAGGCGCTGGCCACCCTGGTGCTGATCACGCCGATGGGGCCGCTGCTGTACCGCCTGGCCTACCGGCCGCTGGCCCATGCCTCGGTGCTGATGCTGCTCATCGTCTCGGTGGCCATGCACGGCGTGCTGGTCGGCCTGGGGTTGCTGTTCTTCGGTGCCGAAGGCTCGCGCACCCCCGCGTTTTCCGAGGCGCAGCTGCGCCTGGGCGACATCACGATCTCGGGCCAGTCCCTTGTGGTGGTGGGCGTGACCCTGGTGCTGGTGGCCCTGCTGTTCGTGTTCTTCGAGCGTTCCATGATCGGCAAGGCGCTGCGCGCCACGGCCATCAACCGCGTGGGCGCACGCCTCATGGGCATTCCCACGGCCATGGCCGGCGACGTGAGCTTTGCGCTGGCCGCGCTGATCGGCGCCATCTCCGGCCTGCTGATCGCGCCGCTGACCACGGTGTACTACGACACCGGCTTTCTGATCGGCCTCAAGGGCTTCGTGGCCGCCATCGTGGGCGGGCTGGCCAGCTACCCGCTGGCCCTGGCCGGCGCGCTGCTGGTCGGGTTGCTGGAGGCCTTCTCGTCGTTCTGGGCCAGTGCCTACAAGGAGGTGCTGGTGTTCACGCTGATCATCCCGGTGCTGTGGTGGCGATCGCGCAATAGCCACCATGTGGAGGAAGAAGAATGAGCGCCCCCGTTTCCTCGCAGGCCGCGGCGCCTGCCAAGGCCGCCTCGGGCGGCATCAGCACGCGCGTGCTCACGGTGGCCGCCATTGCGCTGCTGGCCGCGTCCTGGGGCTTTCTGCCTGATTTCACCGTCGTCATCCTCAGCTACATCGGCCTGTTCGCCATGGTGGCCGCAGGCCTGGTGATGCTGACCGGCGTGGGCGGCATGACCTCGTTCGGCCAGGCGGCCTTCGTGGGCATCGGCGCCTATGCCACGGCCTGGGTCTGCACGGCGCCTGCCTCGGTGGCGGCGCTGGGCGGGCTGGTGGGCGCGGCGGGCCTGCCCTGGGTGGGCCTGGCGCTGGGCCTGCTCATCACCTTCGTCGTGGCCTGGCTGCTGGGCGCGGTCACGGTCAAGCTGCAGGGCCACTACCTGCCGCTGTGCACCATCGCCTGGGGGCTGAGCCTGTACTACCTGTTCGGCAACATGGAGTTCCTGGGCGGGCAGACCGGCATCACGGGCATTGCGCCGCTGGTGATCGGCGGCGTCTCGCTGGCCTCGCCGCGCGCCATGGGCGTGGTGATCTGGGCCGTGCTGCTGGTGGCGCTGTGGCTGTTGCACAACCTGCTGGACTCGCGCGAGGGCCGGGCCATCCGCGCGCTGCGCGGCGGCCGCGTCATGGCCGAGTCCATGGGCATCGACACGGCGCACTACCGCGTCAAGCTCTTCGTGCTGGCGGCCCTGCTGGCCACGCTGTCGGGCTGGCTCTACGCCCACATGCAGCGCTTCGTGAGCCCGGCGCCCTTCAACCTCAACGTGGGCATCGAGTACCTGTTCATGGCCGTGGTCGGCGGCGCCGGCCACCTGTGGGGCGCGGTGCTGGGCGCCACGCTGATCACTCTGGTCAAGCAAAAGCTGCAGGACATATTGCCGGCCCTGCTGGGCACCAGCGGCAACTTCGAGGTCATCGTCTTCGGCCTGCTGATGGTGCTGGTGCTGCAGCGCTTTGCAGAAGGCCTGTGGCCCACGCTGCAGGCGCTCACGGCGCGCTGGGTGCGCCGGCCCGTGTCCGATCTGAAGCTGGCGGACGCTGCGCCGCTGGCGCAGCGCGCGCTGCCCGCTACGGGCCAGGTGCTGCTGGCGGCCGAGCATGTGACCAAGCGCTTCGGCGGCCTGGTGGCCAACAACGATGTGGCCATGACGCTCAAGGCCGGCGAGGTGCATGCGCTGATCGGCCCCAACGGCGCGGGCAAGAGCACCTTCTTCAACATGATCTCGGGCGTGGACTCGCCCACCGAGGGCCAGGTGCGCTTCATGGACCAGGCCATGAACGATGCGCCCTCGCGCCGCTTCGCCGCCCTGGGCCTGGGCCGCACCTTCCAGCATGTGCGCCTGCTGGGCCAGCGCAGCGTGCTGGAGAACGTGGCCGTGGGCGCGCACCGGCGTGCGCACCGGGGCTGGCTGGCCTCCATGCTGCGCCTGGACCGGGCCGAGGAGGCCTCGGTGCTGGCCGAGGCGCGCCGCCAGATCGAGCGCTGCGGCCTGGGCGCTTTCGCCGATGTGCCGGCCGCCTCGCTGGCCCTGGGCCAGCAGCGCATCGTGGAGATCGCACGCGCCCTGGCCGGACAGCCTGCGGCCCTGCTGCTGGACGAGCCGGCCGCCGGCCTGCGCCACCTGGAAAAACAGGCCCTGGCCGACCTGCTGCGCCAGCTGCGCGCCGAGGGGCTGGGCATTCTCGTCGTGGAGCACGACATGGAGTTCGTCATGAATCTTGCGGACCGCATCACGGTGCTGGAGTTCGGCACCGTGATCGCCGAAGGCACGCCGGCCCAGATCCAGGTCAACCAGCGCGTGCTGGATGCCTACCTGGGCGGCGGCGACGACGACGAGGCAACCGGAGAGACGGCATGAGCGACATCCTTTTGCAGCTCAAGGGCCTGAGCGTGTCCTACGGTCCCGTGGAGGCCGTGCACCAGGTGGATCTGGATGTGCGCAGCGGCGAGATCGTCACCGTCATCGGCCCCAACGGCGCGGGCAAGACCACGCTGCTGTCGGCCGCCATGGGCCTGCTGCCCTCGCGCGGCGAGATCCATCTGGACGGCAAGCGCATCGCACGCCCCGGCGTCGAGGTCATGGTGGCCAACGGCGTGGCCCTGGTGCCCGAAAAGCGCGAGCTGTTCGGCGAGATGTCGGTGGAAGACAACCTGCTGCTGGGCGGCTTCTCGCGCTGGCGCCGGGGCCTGCGCGACCAGGCGCAGCGCATGGACGAGGTCTTTGCCATCTTCCCGCGCCTGAGGGAGCGGCGCCCGCAGATGGCCTCCACCCTGTCGGGCGGCGAGCGCCAGATGCTGGCCATCGGCCGCGCGCTGATGGCGCGCCCGCGCCTGCTGCTGCTGGACGAGCCCTCGCTGGGCCTGGCGCCGCTGATCGTGCGCGAGGTGCTGCAGGTCGTGGCCGGGCTGCGCGACCACGGCGTCTCGGTGCTGCTGGTCGAGCAGAACGCGCGCGCCGCCCTCAAGGTGGCCGACCGTGCCTACGTGCTGGAGATGGGCGCCGTGGCCCTCAGCGGCGCGGCCAGGGAGCTGCTGCATGACCGGCGCATCATCGATACCTATCTGGGGATGGGGCGCAGTGCGGAGGCGGAGGCGGTGGCCTGAGACGCAACCTCCCGCCACAACGAAAAAGACTGCCGGACCGGCAGCCTTTTTGCATCTGCAGCGTGGCGCTCAATCCAGCTTGATGTTGTTGGCCGAGATCACCCGGCCCCACTTGCTGCGCTCGGCGCGCACGAACTGGCCCATCTGGTCGGCGCTGCCGGGCATGGGCTCCACGCCCATGGCGGCCAGGCGTGCCTTGGTGCGGGTGTCGGCCAGGGCCTGCTGCAGCGACTGGCTGAACTTCTTGACCACCTCGGCCGAGCTGCCCGTGGGCACGACGATGCCCTGCCAGGCATAGCCCTCGAAACCTTTCAGACCCTGCTCCTGCAGCGTGGCGACCTGGGGCAGAACGTCCACGCGGGCGGGGCTGGCCACGCCGATGGCCTTGAGCTTTTTCTCGCTCAGGAAGGGAATGATGGTGGCGCTGTCGGCCCACATGGCGGGAATCTGGCCGCCGACCACGTCCTGCACGGCCGGGGCGGCGCCACGGTAGGGAACATGGGTCATGTTGCTGATGCCCGCCTGTTCGCGGAACAGCTCGCCCACCAGGTGGTGGGGGCTGCCCAGTCCGGCCGAGCCCCAGCTCACGCCGGTCTTTTGCTGTTTGGCCCAGGCCAGGAATTCGGCGAGGTTGGTGGCGGGCACCTCGTTGTTGACCACCAGCAGCATGGGAAAGCGCACCAGCATGCCCACGGGCTTGAAGTCGCGCTCGGCGTTGTAGTTGAGCTTGCTGAACAGGAAGGGGTTGGCCGCCAGCGTGGCGAAGTCGGCCGTGAACATGAGGTTGCCGTGGTCGCGCGAGCGGGCGCTGTACTCGGCCGCGATGTTGGTGCCTGCGCCGGGCTTGTTGTTGATGACGATGACCCGCTCCATGTTGCGGCCCATGGCCTCGGCGATGACGCGGGCGACCACGTCCGAGCCGCCGCCGGCCGCATAGCCCACGACCCATTCCAGGGGCTTGTCCTGTGCCAGGGCGGCAGGCCCTGCGGCCAGGGCCAGGCCCGAGCAGGCCAGTGCGGCCAGAAACTGCTTGCGTTGCATCCTTGTCTCCATGTTGTATGCGGCGCCCTTGTGAGATGTCCAAGGTGTGAGGCGGGCGCCTTTGTGGGGATGGCAGGCCGCCGCACGGGCGGCGGCGCGCGGCTTCAGGCGGCCGCGTGCACCGGGGCGACCGGCGTCACGGCGCCGCGCTCGGCCGGGTCCGCGCCGGCAGGGGCAAGTCCTGCGCTGGCGCGGGCCAGTTCGAGCGCATGCAGCAAGGTGCCCTGGTGGCCGATGTGGTTGGCCAGCAGCAGCACGAGGCGGGCATTGAGGGCATGGCTTTGCGCGGTATCGAGCCCCTGGTGGGTGGCGATCAGGGCTTCGTAGAAATCGTCGCAGGCCTGCAGGTTGGGGTGGGTGGACAGCAGCATGGCGGTCTCCTGTGGATGGGGTGTAAGAGGTTCAGGCCGTGGCGGCGGCGCCGCAGGCTCTTTGCAGCGCGGCGCGCACGCCGGCCTCGTCGGGGCGGCGCCAGCGCGCGCAGACATGCTGGTCAGGCCGCAGCAGGTAGCTGGTGCCGGGGCGTGCATCCAGGCGTTTGGCCGCCAGGCCGCGCGCATCGATGAGGTCGGCGTCTGGCGCATGGGCCTCGCCCTCGGCCGCAATGGACAGGTTGAGCACGCCGGGCAGCGCCTGCGCCCAGGCCGGCGTGGGGCCGAAGTGCAGCAGCGTGAAGTCCGGTCCCAGAGCGCGCAGCAGCCAGGCCGTGCCGTCTGCGCCGGGCCGGCGCATGGGCGCATCGGCCAGCACGGCGCCGGGCAGCTGCGTTCCGTCGAAGGTGTCGGTGTCGGGCGTGTTGAGCGCGGAGCCGTGCAGCGTGGCCGGCACGGACAGCCGCCCGCTGTTGACGATGCGGCGCGCGAATTCATGGTCGCGCGCCAGGTCCAGCACGGCGTCGCGGAACAGGCGGCTGATCTCGCTCTTGGGCGTGATGAAGTCGGTGGCGCGCGTGGAGTTGCGGATGTTCTCGTCGGCCGCGTATTCGCGCTCGGCGCCGTAGGTGGCGATCAGCGAGGCATCGGCCTGGCCGCGCAGCACGCGGTCCAGCTTCCAGGCCAGGTTCTCGGCATCCTGCACGCCGCTGTTGGCGCCGCGTGCGCCAAACGGCGAGACGCCGTGGGCGCTGTCGCCCGCGAAGACCACGCGGCCATGGACGAAGCGGTCCATGCGCAGGCAGGCGAAGGTGTAGACGCTGGCCCATTCCAGCTCGAAGGGCGCGTCCTTGCCCAGCAGGGCGCGGATGCGGGGAATGATGTTCTCGGGCTTTTTCTCTTCCTCGGGGTCCGCGTCCCAGCCCAGCTGGAAGTCGATGCGCCAGACATCGTCGGGCTGGCGGTGCAGCAGCACGCTCTGGCCCGGGTGGAAGGGCGGGTCGAACCAGAACCAGCGCTCGGTGGGGAATTCGGCGTGCATCTTCACGTCGGCGATCAGGAAGCGGTCGCGGAAGATGCGGCCATGGCTTTCCTGGCCCAGCAGGCCACGCAGCGGCGAGCGCGAGCCGTCGCAGGCCAGGACCCATTGCGCATCGATGCGGTAGCTGCCATCGGGCGTCTCCACGGTCAGCAGCGCGCCCTCGGCCTGCGGCTCCAGTGCCGTGACCTTGCTGTGCCAGCGCAGGTCGATCAGCGGCAGCTGCAGTGCGCGCTCGACCAGGTAGGCCTCGGCGTAGTACTGCTGCAGGTTGATGAAGGCCGGACGCTCATGGCCGTCCTCGGGCAGCAGGTCGAAGCGGTACAGCGGCTGGTCCTTGAAGAAGACCTTGCCCAGGTTCCAGGACACGCCCTTGTCCACCATGGGCTGGCCCACGCCCAGGCGGTCCCAGATCTCCAGAGTGCGCTTGGAAAAGCAGATGGCGCGCGAGCCCGTGGACAGCCGGCAGTCGTTGTCCAGCAGCACCACGCGCTGGCCGCGCTGGGCCAGGTCGATGGCCAGCGACAGGCCTACGGGGCCGGCGCCGACGATGACCACGGGATGCCGGGCGGGCGTGTCCGCACCGGCGTCCTGGTCGGCATGGCGCTCGTAGGGGATGTGGATGGACTGTATGTCTGCGCCGCTGCCGCGCAGCGCTTGCAGGGAGATGGCGGGGTGGGACATGGTGTTCGTCCTCTGGCGTGGGCAGTGTGGAAAAAAGGGCGCAGCCATCCCCGCCGGCGCGCCAGGGCGCCGGTTCACGGACGGGTGCGATGGGCGGGCGTGCCGGTGTTCAGGCCCGGACGCCGCCGTGCATCAGCCTTCGAGCGCCAGCCACATCTGGCGGTCGCGCTCGGCGGTCCAGATGCGCGGGTCGGCGTGGCCCGATGCCTCGTCATAGGCGCGGGTCACATCGAAGGGCATGCAGTGGTTGAAGATCACCCACTGGCCGTACTTGGGCTGCAGCTTGGCGAAGGCGGCCTCGTAGACCTTGCGCAGGTCCTGCTGGGCATCGGCGCCGGCCTTGACCTCGGTCCACAGGTCGCTGATGAAGTCGCGCGTGCCGGCCAGGCCGGCCTGCACCTCGGCCGGCGTCTGCAGCGCGGCGCCCCGGCCGGGCACGAGCTTTTCGGGCTGCAGGGCGGCGATGGCGTCCAGCGTGTGCGGCCAGTCCTGGAAGTAGGCGTCGCCCGCATAGGGGGTGGCGCCGAACTCCACCAGGTCGCCGCTGAACAGCACCTTGTCCTGGGGCAGCCAGACCACGGTGTCGCCCTTGGTGTGGCCGCGGCCCAGCTGCAGGATCTGCACTTCCAGCTTTCCCAGCCACAGCGTCATCTTGCCGGTGAAGGTCAGGGTGGGCCAGGTCATGCCGTCGGGCACGCTTTCCACGTTCTGGAACAGGCGCGGGAAGCGGCCGATCTCGCTGGCCTTGTCCTGCTCGCCGCGCTCCACGATGAGGTCATAGGTGTCCTGGCTGGCAATGATGTGCTCGGCGCCTTCCGCGAAGAAGGCCGAGGCGCCCAGCACGCGCACCGCGTGGTAGTGCGACAGCGTGACGTATTTGATGGGCTTGTCGGTGACCTCGCGGATGCGGCGGATCACGTCCTGGGCCATGACGGGCGTGGCCTGGGTGTCGATCACCATCACCGCGTCGTCGCCAATGATGATGCCGGTGTTGGGGTCGCCTTCGGCCGTGTAGGCGTAGGCGTGCTCGGAGAGCTTGTCGAAGCTGACCTGCTTGATTTCGAGGTCGGCGGCGGAGGCAAAGGTCTTGGTGGTCATGGGTATCCTGCTTTTGAGATGGACAAATGCGTTTGTTTTTATCGAATGCCTGAATGCTAGGGAAAAATTCAACATTGAACAATTCATTTGACATAGTGAAAAACCCTCGGAGCCGCAAAACTCGGGTTCCAGCCTTCACAATGCCTGCCATGTCCGATGCCGCCTCCTCCCCGAACGACCCCGTCTTCCCCTCCGACAGCGCCGATGACGAGCCCGCGCGCGGCCCGCGCGGCATCCAGAGCGTGGAGGTCGGCGGCCAGCTGCTCAAGGCGCTGGCGCGCACCGGTCGGCGCATGGCGCTGAAGGATCTGGCGCGCGAGGCCGGCATGACGGCGGCCAAGGCCCACCCCTACCTGGTGAGCTTCTGCAAGCTGGGCCTGATGGAGCAGGACCGCGCCAGCGGCCACTACGGCCTGGGGCCGCTGGCCATACAGATGGGGCTGATCAGCCTGCAGCAGGCCGATCCCGTGCGCCTGGCGATCGCCGAGCTGCCCGCGCTGGCGCAGGAGGTGGGCAGCACGGTGTCGATTGCCATGTGGAGCGGCCAGGGCCCGACCATCATCCGCGTGGAAGAGGGGCCCACCCATGTCTATGTGGCCATGCGCCACGGCACGCCCGCATCGCTGCGCCACACGGCCACGGGAAAGATCTTTGCGGCCTTTGGCGAGCCCGGGCGCATCGCGCCCCTGCTGGACGCGGAAGGCCACAGCCTGGAGGAGCCCGCCTTTGCAAAAGAGCTGGCCGCCATCCGCGCCAGCCGCCTGAGCCGGGTCGAGAACCAGCTGCTGTCAGGCGTGAGCGCGCTGGCCGTGCCGGTGTTCGACGGCTTTGGCCAGTTGGTGCTGGCCATTGCCGCCATCGGCCCTTCGGCCACGCTGGACCTGGACCTGCAAGGCCGGCCGGCCCTGCTGCTGCAGGCCCAGGCGCGCAGCCTGTCCCAGCGCCTGGGAGCGCCGGCCCAGGCCTGAGCCCGTCGCTTGCTGCGGCTCAGTTGGTGAGCAGCAGCTGATCCCGGGCAGGCGCACGCCCTTCCAGCGTGAAGCCGGCCACCGTGCGCGACAGGTGGTGGGCCTGCTCGTTGAGCACGGACGATGCGGCGGTGGACTCCTCCACCAGCGCGGCGTTCTGCTGCGTGGCGCGGTCCATGTCGGCCACGGCCTGGTTGATCTGGCCGATGCCCACGCTCTGCTCGGTCATGGCGCCGTTGATCTCGACAATGATCTGGGAGACGCGCTGGATGCCGTCCACGATCTCGCCCATGGTCTGGCCGGCCGCGCGCACGCGGTCCGTGCCCATGGCCACGCTGGCGCCGGAGGCGTCGATCAGGGTCTTGATCTCCTTGGCGGCCGCCGCGCTGCGGTGGGCCAGGCTGCGCACTTCTGCCGCCACCACGGCAAAGCCCCGGCCCTGCTCACCGGCGCGGGCTGCCTCGACGGCGGCATTGAGCGCCAGGATGTTGGTCTGGAAGGCGATGGCGTCGATGACGCCGATGATCTCGCCGATCTTGGACGAGGCCTTGGAGATGTCGTCCATCGTGCTCACGGCGCTGCCCACCACGTCGCCACCCTTGGTGGCCGAGCTGCTGGCCGACTGGGCCAGGCGCGTGGCCATGGCGGCCGCCTCGGCCGACTGGCGCACATTGGCCGTCAGCTGCGACAGCGAGGCCGAGGTCTCCTGCAGGCTGCTGGCCGAGGACTCGGTGCGGTTGGACAGGTCCAGGTTGCCCAGCTTGATCTCGTCGGTGGCGGTCTTCATGGACTCCACGCCGTTGCGCACATCCTTGAGCACGGTGCCGATCTGCTCGACGAAGCCGTTGAAGGACGAGGCGATCTGCGCCACTTCGTCATTGCCCGACACCGGCAGGCGCTGCGTCAGGTCGCCGCCGCCCGAGCCGATCTTGTCCATGGCGTCGCGCACCTGCGACAGGCGCCGGAAGGACTGGGCCGTCAGCGCCGCCGCCACGGCCGTGGCCAGGCAGGCCAGCAGCACGATGGCGATGGCAAGCGTCTTGAGCACGCTTTGCAGTCCGGTCGTGGCCTCGGCCTTGTCCAGCGCCACCACCAGCAGCCAGTCCGTGCCCTGCACTGGGCGGGCCTTGAGCAGCTTGGCGCTGCCGCCCAGGTTCACTTCCAGCGGCGCCGTGGCGCTGGCCAGCGCGGTCAGCGCAGCCGGCGTGAGCAGCTCGGAGAGGTCGGAGGTGGGCTTGAGCAGCAGCTTGGCATCGGCATGCGCCAGCACCTGGCCGTCACGGCTGACCACAAAGCCCAGGCTGCCGGGCGTGGGGCGGATGGCCGAGACCACCTCGCGCACGCCCTCCAGCGGCACGGCACCGCTGATCACGCCCTGCAGCGCGCCGCCGCGCAGCATGGGCGCCACGAAGGCCACATAGGGCACGCCCGTGGTGGAGTCGCCATAGGGCTTGGTCAGCGTCAGCTTGCCGGCCTGCACGGCGCTCTTGTACCAGGGGCGGGCCGTGGGGTCGTAGTCGGGCGGGGTGCTGGTGGTGGACTTGTAGGTCTTGTCCTGCCAGCCCACCGTGGTGATGGGGAAGCCGCTGGCCTGGCCCATGTGGGCGGCAAAGCCCTGCGGGTCGCCATGCTCGATCACGGCGGCGGCGGCGCTGACGGCGCGTGCCTTGGAGGCCACCCACTGGTCGATGGCCATGGTGTTGCCTGCGGTGATGGCATCCAGATCCTGTTCGATGGTCTGGAACGTGCTGCCGCGGACGATGTGGTACGTGGCAGCCCCCGTGATGGCAAGGGCGCCGACCACGGTGGCTGTGCTGATGGCAAGAATCTTGGAGCGAAGGGTCTGGAGCATGGCGCGGCAAGGGAAGACTGAGGACTCCGCAAGCCGCGATGGCCGGGCATGCGGCCCTGTCATTAACGCACAATTTGTTTCATTCTTGACGACATGCCAACCCTGGGATGGCGTGCACCAACTTGCGCGCAACACCTGTCATAGAGGCATTTGCTGCAATGCACCATTGCAGTGCGGTGTGACATGTTGCTGTAACGCAACCGTCGCGGGACTTTCATGGCGGCTTTCCACAATGGCGGCACGCAGGCAAACCGAGTGGCACAGGCAGGTCACCGACTGCGTCCAACATGACGAGGAAGGCGGGCATATGGACGTTCTGGACACCCTTCGCAACGCGGCGATCGACGTCGCCAAGCCCCCGCTTTCCGCGCTTCTCCAGCCACCCCAGGCCGCAGACAAACCGCTGCGGCTGGACGTGCGCTGGGCCCGGCACCTTGACGAAGTGCGACAGGTGCAGCGCCTGCGCCACGCGGTGTTCGCCGCCGAGATGGGCGCGGTGCTGCAGACGCCGCTGGCCGGGCACGACATCGACGCCTTCGACGATTTCTGCGAGCACCTGATGGTCTGCGATGCCGACCGGGGCGTGGTGATCGGCACCTACCGCCTGCTCACCCCCACCCAGGCGCTGCGCGCCGGGGGCCTGTACTCCGACCAGGAATTCGACCTCGCCCCGCTGCACGCCTGGCGCCCGCGCATGGTGGAGCTGGGCCGCAGCTGCGTGCATGCGTCGCACCGCCAGGGCGGTGTGATCCTGGCGCTGTGGGGCGCCCTGGCCGAATTCATGCAGCGCAACCAGCTGGACGCCATGGTCGGCTGCGCCAGCATTCCCATGCAGTACCCGGGCCTGGCCCACGGCGAGGGCCCGGCGCGCGTCTGGCAGCAACTGCGCCAGACCCATCTGGCCGAGCCCGAGCTGCAGGTGCGTCCCCGCGTGGCCCTGCCCGAGGAGTTGGCATCGGTCAGCACCAGCGGCATGAGCGTGGAGCCGCCCGCGCTGATCCAGGGCTATCTGCGCACGGGGGCCAAGGTGCTGGGCGCGCCGGCCTGGGACAGCGACTTCAACACGGCAGACCTGCCCATCATGATGCGCATGCAGGACCTGCCTTCGCGCTACATGCGCCTGTTCACGCGGCGCGGCTGAGGCCGTCCCGGCGCTTGGGGGGAATCGGGGGATTTTCGGAAAGAGAGGGCGGATCCGGCTTCTTGTGCAGTGAGCCGGACCGTGATGTGCATCACAGGGCTGTCACAAAGACCGTGCATGATGCTGGATGTGGGCTGAAGCAGACACCCGGACGGAGGCAGGTAACCTGCACCGGACTGACCGGGCCTTGGTCCACGCCAATTGCAGGCCGCAGCCTTTCAGGGGCTGCGGCCTTTTTCATGGGCAATTCCTGAGCTACCGGGCAGCGGCTGGGGCATCGGCCAGCAGGCGCTGGTGTTCGATCTTCACGCAGCGGTCCTGCACGGTCCACAGGCCGGCGGCGCGGGCCAGTTCCAGGGCTTTGTCGTTGACCACGCCCAATTGCAGCCACAGGCAGCGCGCGCCGATGGCAATCGCCTCGGCGGCCAGCGGCGGGATGTCCTCGCTCTTTCGGAAGCAATCGACCATGTCGATGCGCAGGCCCTGTGCGGCCAGTGCGGCCGCAGCGTCGGCCAGGCTGGCATGGACGGGCTCGCCCAGGATGCGTCCGCCTTCGCGTGCCACCACGGGGTTCACGGGAACGATGCGGTAGCCGTGGCGCTGCATGTACTGCGAGGCCTGGTGGCTGGGCCGGTCGGGCTGCGGCGACAGGCCGACCACGGCCAGGGTGCGGCACTGCACGAGGATGTCACGCAGGCGGGAGTCTGTGGCTGTATCACTCATGCGCCGCAGTGTACGCAGCGCATGCGGATCAGGCCGGCTGCACTGTCGCGGCCGCAGCATGGCGGCGGCGCAGCACCAGGCCCCAGGCCAGGCCCAGCACGGCGGCCGTGGCCGAGGCCATCAGCACCCCCAGCTTGGCGGCATTGAGCAGGGCCTCGCTGTCAAAGGCCAGCGTGGCGATGAAGATGGCCATGGTGAAGCCAATGCCGGCCAGCAGGCCGGCCAGCAGCGTGTCGCTCCAGCCCATGCCTGGCGGCAGCGCGCACATCCGCAGGCGCACGGCCAGCCAGCAGCTGAGCAGCACGCCCAGCGGCTTGCCCAGCACCAGGGCCAGGGCCACGCCCCACATCACGGCCGAAGTGCCCGCCACATCAATGCCAGCGGTGCCCGCGCCCTGCAGCGGCACGCCGGCATTGGCCAGCGCAAACAGCGGCATCACGCCAAAGGCGACCCAGGGATGCAGGTCCGCCTGCACACGCTCCACGGGCGCTGCGCTTTCGCGGCCTGCCAGTGCGTGCACGGGCGTCACCAGACCCAGCACCACACCGGCCAGCGTGGGATGGGCGCCGGTCTGCCAGATGCCCCACCAGAGCACGGCGCCCGGCAGCACATAGGCCCAGGCGCGGCGCACGCCCAGCGACTGCAGCAGGAACACGCCGGCCAGGCCGGCGGCGGCCACCAGCAGCTGGCTCCACTGCAGCCCGCCCGAATAGAACAGCGCAATGATGAGCACGGCCACCAGGTCGTCGATGATGGCCAGCGCCAGCAGGAACACGCGCAGCGCGGGCGGCAGGCCCCGGCCCAGCAGGGCCAGCACGCCCATGGCAAAGGCGATGTCGGTGGCCGTGGGCACGGCCCAGCCATTGCGTAGCGGCGGCGCGGCATTGAAGGCCAGGAAGATCAGGGCCGGCGCCACCACGCCGCCCAGCGCGGCCATCACGGGCAGCAGCGCCTGGCGCGGCTGGGCCAGTGCGCCGGAATGCATCTCGCGGCGTATCTCCATGCCGACCACGAGAAAGAACACGCTCATCAGCGCATCGTTGACCCAGAAATGGAGGGATTGCGACAGCTGCCACGGGCCCAGGCCCACGCTCAGCGGCGTGTGCCACAGCGCCTCATAGGAGCCGGCCCAGCCGGAGTTCGCCCAGAGCAGGGCGGCGGCCGCTGCCAGCAGCAGCACGATGCCGCCCGCGGCCTCGGCATGGGACCAGCGGGAGAGGAACGCGCCGACGCGATCGGCGAAAGACAGGAAAAGGGGCGTGCGCGGGCCGGACGGCCGCAGGGTCGTGTAGGTGTTCATGTGCAAAGCAGCAAAGGGGCCTTGCGGCCCCGGTGCGCAGGCGGCCCGACCTGCGCTATCAACACCTGTCCTGCCGCCCCATGCGGTCTGGACACCCAGCGGCCATTATAAAAGAAGCCCCCACTCCCTTTGCTGCGCAAGGTCCGCTGCCCCCCGAGGGGGCCGCTTTTTGCCTTGGGGCGGCCCGGCGGCAAAAAATCGGTGGCCGGGACGCTTGCGCAAGACCCTGCGGATTCAGGGCCTGGGCGGCTCATTGCGCGCAACGCATTCGGCCAGCAGCCCCAGCGAGGACAGCGCAATCATGAAGACCAGGAACACATAGGCCGCCGTTGCCACGCCCAGGCTCATGCTGAAGCCCCATTGCAGCACCGAGCAGGCCATGCCGGTCTGCGGGTACATCGCCGTGCACTGCGATGCGGCGGGCATGTGCACGTACCAGGTGACGGCGATGAACATGGCGCCCGCCACCATGGCGGCATTGCCCCAGGGATGGGTCTGCGGGTGGTAGAGCGCATAGATCAGCGCCACGGGAACGGCCAGGCCCCAGGCGAACATCATCAGCCAGCTGAACACCGGCGAGACCGCCAGGATGGACTGCAGCCATCCCATCTTGGGCAATCCGTTGACGAAGCCTAGCAGGTCCCAGACAAACGGCAGGACGATCCCCGCCACGGCCAGGCTGGCAAGCCCCAGCGCCAGCAGCAATCCCTTGCCGCGTGAACGATGGTGCACCCCCGAAGGGTGCGAATGGGTGATCAGTGCATGCATGGCCCACCTCCTGTGTCGTGCAGGGCGGGCAGTTGCCGCGCGGGCGGGTCTCCGGAGTCGGGCGGCAGCCGCGGCGCCTAGCGTTCGGATTGCGGTATTCCCCGGATGCATCCAGTCTAGGACGGCGTGCGCTGCAACAAATGTAGGCCTGGGACCTACCCAAAATCGGGGTTTGTCCCAGGAGGTCGTGCCGTCAAAGCGCGGCCAATGCCCCCAGTACCTCGCTCTTCGATAGCAGCTCGCTGAGCACCACCGGGGGCTTGCCCGGCGCATGCAGCACATAGACGGGCACGCCGCTGCGGCCCAGTTGCTGCAGCGCAGCGGTGATGGCCGGGTCGCGCCGCGTCCAGTCGGCGCGCAGCAGGGTCACGCCGTGCTTGTCGAAGGCGGCCAGCACCTCTTCATGGTTGAGCGTGGTGCGCTTGTTGACCTGGCAGGTCACGCACCAGGCGGCCGTGTAGTCCACGAACACGGGCTTGCCCGCCGCCTGCAGCTCGGCCACGCGGGCGGCTGACCAGGGCTGCCAGCGCTCGCCTGCAGCGTACACCGTGCCCGTGCCCTCCGCCTGGGCAGGCGTGGTGATCAGGGGCGCGGTGGTGGCCAGCAGCGCGCCTGCCAGCACCACGGCCAGCGTGGCCAGCACGGCGCGCGTGCGGCCCTTGAGCGTCAGCGTCCAGACCAGGGCGCTGAAGGCCAGCAGCAGGGCCAGCAGCGCGGTGGCGGCGTCGATGCCGCTTTGGTGCCCCAGCACCCAGACCAGCCAGACCACGGTGGCGAACATGGGGAAGGCCATGGCGCGGCGGAAGGTATCCATCCAGGCGCCCGGACGCGGCAGCCAGCGCACCACGGCGGGGACGAAGCTGGCCAGCAGATAGGGCAGGGCCATGCCCAGGCCCAGGGCGGCGAACACCGTCAGCGCCTGCAGGGCCGGCATGTCGATGGCAAAGCCCAGCGAGGCGCCCATGAACGGCGCCGTGCAGGGCGAGGCAATGGCCACGGCCAGCACGCCGGACAGAAAGGCATCGGCCACCGGATGGCGCGCATGGGCCGCAGCCCAGCGGCCGGGCAGCATGGAGCCGAACTCGAACAGGCCTGCCAGGTTCAGCCCCAGCAGCGTGAACAGGGCTGCCAGCAAGGCCACGATGGCCGGCGACTGCAGTTGAAAGCCCCAGCCCAGCTGCTCGCCCGCCGCGCGCAGCGCCAGCAGCAGTCCGCCCAGGGCCAGAAAGGACAGGACCACGCCGGCCGTATAGGCCAGCCCGCCCAGGCGCTGGGCGCGGCGGTCCTGTCCATGGCGTGCAAAGCCCAGGATCTTGATGGCCAGCACCGGGAAGACGCAGGGCATGAGGTTCAGGATCAGTCCACCCACCAGACCACCGAGCAGGGCCATCCACAGGCTGGTGGCGCTGGCAGCAGGCGCAGCGGCCTGGTTGGCCGCCAGGGCAGCGGCCAGTGCGGGGGAAACGCTGGCCATGGCGGCAGCCGTCCAGCGGCCCTCGACCGGGGCCTCGGCGCGCCAGGCCACGGGCTGGCCCTGCTCCAGCGCTGCGGCGCGCTCGGCGGGTGGCAGGGCCAGAACCACGGGCAGCTTGGCCGGAGTGTCGCCGCGCATGTCGGACAGGGGCAGATCGGCCACCCAGGCCGCGCCGTCCCAGCGCTGCTGCCAGTCCTTGCCCAGTTCTGCCGCGTGGTGGAAGGTGTCGGAAGATTCGGGATAGAAGTCCAGCGTGCGGCTCTGCAGGGATTCCGGCAGGCCCTCGATGCGCAGCTGCACGCGCTCGTCGGGCGTCCTGCCTTGTGCGGCTGGCTGGCTGGCCGGCACCACCTTGGCCTGGGCTGGCGCAGACAGTGCCTGGGGCTTGAGCGCCCAGGCCTGGGTGAAGGCCTGTCCCTGGCCTGCCGTGCTGCCCTGCACGGGCAGCTGCAGCTGGAAATCGCCTTCCTCGGGAATGCACTCCACGCGGCAGACCAGCCAGTTCGCATGCAGGCGCAGGTCCAGCATGCCGGACGCGGGCGGCTTGAAGTCGGCGGCCACCTGCACGGGCACGGGCAGCAGCACCTGGCCCTCATAGCCGTAGTTGAGCAGGGGGCCCACGCGCAGCGCCTCGGGCACGGGCCACTGGATCTCGCCAGCCGTCAGGCCTGCAGGCAGCTGCCAGTTCAGCTCGGTGGCCAGGCCGGAGTCACCGGCGTTCTTCCAATAGGTATGCCATTCGGGCTGGTGGGTGATCAGCAGGCCCAGCCACAGCGTCTGTCCGGGTTGAACGCCTTCGGGTGCCTGGGCCACGAGCTCGGCCCGCACGCGTGGCGTGTCCACGGCCGCGGCCGCCCCGCTGCCGGTCTTCAGGCGCAGCTGCGCGCCGGCAGGGGTGGCAAGCAGGCTGGCGGCGGCAAGGAAAAAGGCGAGGAGCCAGAAGGCGAGGTGCTGGGGGGCAGTGTGGCGAAGAGGTGGTTGGTGCGGCATGGCGGACTGTGGGAGCCAGGGGCATGGTCTTTGGTTCCCCCGGCTGCAGGCTGCGATGGTAGCGGGCCGTCCAGAGAGATCGCCTGTGGCCGGCTGCAGGACGATTGGCAAAAGATATCGTTGCATAGGCGCTTGGTATTGGACAGGCAATATGTCCGTTGCCCATCATGGACCGGCCACCCATCCGGGATAGAGCAACACAAGGAGACAAGCCATGCAGGAGACATCTCGCCGCCACTTCCTGGCCGCTGGCGCGGCAGCGGCCGCAGCCTGGGGACTGCCGCAGCACGCAAGCGCGGCCGCTGCCTATCCCGACAAGTCAGTGCGCGTGATCGTGCCCTTTCCTGCCGGTGGCACCACCGACGTGGTGGCGCGGCTGGCCATGCAAAAGCTCGGGGAGCTGACCGGCCAGTCCTTCTTGGTGGACAACAAGGGCGGTGCCAACGGCGTCATCGGCACGGAACTGGCCGCCCGCGCCGCGCCTGACGGCTACACCCTGCTGATGAACACGGCCGGCGCGCAGACCCTGAGCCCCGTGCTCTACAAGACCAGCTACGAGGCGCTGTCCAGCTTCGAGCCCATCAGCCATCTGTGCGACGTGGGCTTCGTCCTCATCGCACGCAAGGACCTGCCCGTGAACAGCCTCCAGGAGCTGGTCGCCATGGCCAAACAGGGCAAGCCGTTGAGCGTGTCCTCGGGCAGCAGCATGATTTCGCTGATCACCGAGCAGTTCAAGAAGGTGATTGGCGCGCCGGGCATCGTCAACGCCCAGTACAAGGGCACGGCGCCGCAGATGCAGGCCGTGGTGGCGGGCGAGGTGGATTTCTCGTTCGACTCCTTCACCTCGGTGGAGATGATCCGCACGGGCAAGGTCAAGGCGCTGGCCGTGCTGCTGCCCCAGCGCGCCGAAGTCTTTCCCCAGGTGCCCACCATCAAGGAGGCCGGCGTGGACGGCATGGGCTTCAGCTCCTGGTCGGGCCTGCTGGCGCCCAAGGGCACGCCCCGCGACATCGTGGCCCAGCTCGCGCAGCAGATGGACAAGGTCATGCAGATGCCCGACGTGCTGGCCAAGCTGCGCAGCTACAGCTATGTGCCGCGCCGGGGAACGCCCGAGGAGTTCGCGCGGCTGATCGAGTCGGACAACGAGCGCTGGAAACGCATCGTCAAGGAATCCAACTTCAAGGCCGAGTGAGGAGGGCTCCGGCAGCCCATGGATGGCCCTAATATCGGGCCATGCAAGACTCCCCGCCTGAACAGATATCCCCCGGCGCCTGGCCTTCCCGCTGGTGGGCCGAGGCCTCTGCACGCGACTTTGCGCAGGCCCAGGCCAGCGGCCTGGCTGCCGAAACCATCGCCGTGCTGCCCGTGGCCGCCGTGGAGCAGCACGGTCCGCACCTGCCGATGTCCGTCGACGCCTGCCTGCTGCAGGGCGTGATCGATGCGGCCCTGCCGCTGCTGCCGGCCGACCTGCCCGCGCTGTTCCTTCCGCCGCAGAACATCGGCTTCAGCGTGGAGCACCAATCCTTTGCCGGCACGCTGACGCTGTCGCCCGCCACGGTGATCGCGCTGTGGACCGAGCTGGGCGCCTGCGTGGCGCGGGCCGGCGTGCGCCGGCTGCTGCTGCTCAACGGCCATGGCGGCCAAGTCAGCGTGATGGACATCGTGGCGCGCGAGCTGCGCATGCGCCATGGCCTGCTGGTCTACAGCAGCAGCTGGTTCGGACTGGTGGACGATGCGGCCAATGCGCAGTTCAGCGCGCATGAGCACCGCTTCGGCATCCATGGCGGGGAGGTCGAGACGTCGATGATGCTGCACCTGGCGCCGGAGACCGTGCGCATGGAGCATGCGCGGGACTTTCATTCCACTTCGGAGGATCGGGCGCAGCGGCATGCCTTGCTGGGCAATGGGCGAAGCGCCAAGATGGGCTGGGCCATCGAGGATTACAACGTTTGCGGGGCGGTGGGGAATGCTGCGGGGGCCACGGCCGAGCGGGGGGCTTTGATGGTGGAGGCTTCGGCTCGGGGGCTGGTGCGGTTGTTGTCCGAGATGGTTGCGCTGCCTGCGGATACTGTGGGGCGGGCGCCGGAGCCGCTGTAGGTTTGTTGCGGGGTCGTTTTTGGACCCTGCCGGGTGGTGGTTTTGCGAGGCCGGAATTCGGCCCGGCGGCCGACCTACTTTCTTGCCGCGCAGCAAGAAAGTAGGCAAAGAAATGCGCCCAAATGTCCGCGACCCCTTCGCTGCGCTGCGGGGCCACCTGCGTCGTGGCGGCTGCGGGATTCGCCGTGAAACTCACTTCGCGCTGCGCGCTACGTTCAAACATCACGGCGAGTCAGATCACGAAGCAAGCCTGTCCTTCGGCAGGCTTGCAACCCCGCAACCGCCACGACGCAGGCGCTGACATACGGGGAGTTTGCTCGGGCCTTTGCTTCGCTCGGCCTATTCCTTTATTGCTTCATTGCTTCATTGCTTTGGGATCTTGGCCTGGACGATCACGTCGCCCCAGCGCCTGATTTCCGATTGCAGCAATTGCGTGGTCTGCTCGGGCGTGCTGGCTTGGGCCTGCACGTTCATTTCGCGCAGTTTCTGCGTGACTTCGGGGGAGTTCACGGCGGCGGCGATTTCCTTGTTCAGGCGGGCGATGATTTCCGGAGGGGTCTTGGCGGGGGCGGCCAGGGCGTTCCAGGAGGAGGCGACGAAGCCCTTGACGCCTGACTCCTGGGCCGTGGGCACGCCGGGCAGCAGGGCCGAGCGCTTGTCGCCGGTGATGGCCAGCAGGTTGACGGCCTTGGAGTTGATCTGGCCCATGATGGGCGTGAGGATTTCCACGGCCGCGTCGATCTGCTTGCCGCGCAGGGCCGTGACCACGGCAGGGGTGCCGTTGAAGGGCACGATCTGGGCGTCGATGCCGGCGGTGGTCTTGAACAGTTCGGCTGCCAGGTGCTGGGTGCTGCCGATGGCGATGCTGCCGATGTTGAGCTTGCCGGGGTTGGCCTTGGCCCAGGCCACCAGCTCGCCCAGGTTCTTGAAGCGCGAGTCGCTGGCGGTGAGCACGCCGATGTCGAAGTAGCCCAGGGTGGAAATCGGCGTGAAGTCCTTGACCATGTCGAAGGGCAGCTGGCTGAACAGCCCCACGGTGACGGCACTGCCGTTGGACATGAGGAACAGCGTGTGCCCGTCGGGCGCGGACTTGGCCACGGTGTCGGCCGCGACGATGCCGCCTGCGCTGGGCTTGTTGTCGATGATGACGGGCTGGCCCAGCTGCGAGGCCAGTTTTTGCGCGACGACGCGCGAGGTGACGTCGGCCACGCCGCCTGCGCCAAAGGGCACGACGATGCGGATGGGCTTGTTCGACAGGGGCTGGGCCTGGCTGGTGATGGCGGCCAGCAGCAGGGCCGCGCAGGCCAGGGCGCTGCGCGTGAAACGGCGTTTGTTCATGGGTCTTTTGTCTCCTGGCCGGCGAGTTTGGCGCAAAAGCGCAGGCCGGCCCAGAGCGCCCGTGTTCTGGCTGCTATGCCTTGGCGCGATAGCTGTGTGACAGCCTTGCCGGTGCTGTATCAGGCGTGCGTGATCCAGCTGCGGTGCTCGTCCGTGTCCAGGTGGTTGAGCGTGTTGAAGGTCTGCAGCATCAGGCGCTTGGGGCTGGTGGTGAACTCGGTCACGGCGCTGTTGCGGATGCGCATGTTCAGCGCAATGGTGACCTCGGGCGAGGTGCCCAGCACATGGCCCACGGCGGTGGAGATGGGGCCGCCACTGCTGACCAGCAGCACGTTTTCGTCGGCATGCTCGTGGCGCACGCGCTCCAGCACCTGGCGCACGCCGCCCGAGAAATCATCCCAGCTGGGCATGCCTTTGGGGCTGATGGTGCCGGCCATCCACTGGGCCAGGGCATCGCACAGCAGGCGGAAGTGGTGGCGGTACAGCTCGGGTGTGTCGGGCTTGGGCAGGGGCGCCGGATGAATGGCCTGCAGCAGCGCGCCGCTGTCGTATTCATCGAGGCCTGCAAGCGCCTGGGTGCGGTGTTGCTCGGCAGGCAGGCTGCCCAGGCCGTCGGCGATGCCGGCCAGTGTCTGCGCATGGCGGCGCAGCGTGCCCGTGTAGACCGCGTCGAAGCGCAGGCCGCGCTCTCGCCAGTAGGCACCCAGCCTTTGCGACTGCGCCGTGCCGCGCTCGCTGAGCTGGTCATAGTCTTCGGCACCAAACGAGGCCTGGCCATGGCGCACAAGATAGAGGGTTCCCATGGCGCGGATTGTGGCCAGCGCCGGCGCTGGCGTTTGTCCTGCGGGTGACTGGCTGCCGCCTTGGCGACAGATTCCGGCAACCCGGCAGGCTCTACAACAGCACCTGGCCGCTCACGCATTCCACGACATGGCCGCCTATCCACAGCGCGCCCTGCGCGTCCTCGCTGACGTGGACGCGCCCGTCGCGCCCCACGCAGCAGCCCTGGCTGGCGATGTAGGGCGCATGCAGCAGGCCTTCGCCGCGCAGCCACAGGGCCAGACTGGCATTGAGGCTGCCGGTGACGGGATCTTCAGTGACGCCGACGGGGCTGGCGAAGCCGCGCACTTCCAGGCTGGGGGCGGCATCCGTCTCGGCTGCGGCTGGCCGCTGGCCCGTGGCAAAGGCGCGGGCCTCGCGGCTGCTGCGGCCGATCAGTGCCGGTGCATCTTGCGCGCTTTCGTACAACGCGCAGGCGCCCACCTTGGTGTTCAGCGCCTTGAGCCTTGCATGGTCGGGCTCCAGCGACAGCACCTGGTCGGGGTGTTCGAAGAGCACGCCCATCCAGCGCGGGCCGTTGTCCAGCCAGGCCGCACGCAGGATCTGGCCGCGTTCTGCGCCCAGCGCGGCCGCCACGTCATCCAGCATGCCGGGCTCCACGTCGCTGATGTCGGTGGACGGTGCCTGAAAGGCCAGGCGCCCGTCCTGGCGCTCGATGCCGATCAGCCCCTTGGCGCACTCCTGCACGATGCGCTGCGCCTGCTGCGGCACGCCGCCCTGCGCCAGCCAGGCATGGCAGCTGCCCAGCGTGGGATGGCCGGCAAAGGGCAGCTCGCCGCCCGGCGTGAAGATGCGCACGCGGTAGTCGGCGCCTGCAGCGCGGCCCGCCTCGGTGGGAGGCAGCACGAAGGTGGTCTCGGACAGATTGGTCCAGGCCGCGAAGGACTGCATCTGCGCATCGGTCAACCCGGTGGCGTCGAGCACGACGGCCAGCGGATTGCCCAGGTAGGGCCGTGCCGTGAACACATCCACGGTCATGAAGGGGCGCTGGCGGGGTGCGGCGGTGGAGGTCATGGCAAGGGGCAGGGGTGCGATGGGCAATGCAGGATGAAGAAAGCCGGCGCAAAGCCGGCTTTCAGGGAACAGCCGGGGCTGTGCGTATCAGGCCGACAGCTGCGAGCGGATGGCGTCGGCCAGGGCGGCGATGCCCTTGTCGATCTGCTCGGCCGACACCGTCACGTAGGACAGGCGCAGCGTGTTGGCCTGGGGCTCGTCCGCATAGAACGGCGCGCCGGGCACGAAGGCCGTGCCGCGTTCCACGGCGGCGGGCAGCAGCTTTTGCGCATCCATGCCCTTGGGCAGGCGAACCCACAGGAACATGCCGCCCACGGGACGGGTCCACTGCACGTCCAGGCCGGCCATTTCGCGTTCCAGCGCGGCCAGCATGGCATCGCGCTGGCGCTTGTACATGGCGCGGATGGTGGGCACATGGCGGTCCAGGAAGCCGTCCTTGATGACCTCGGAGACCACGCGCTGGTTGAAGCCCGGCGTGTGCAGGTCGGCCGCCTGCTTGGCCTGCAGCAGCTTGTTGTAGACGGACTTGGGCGCCACCAGGAAGCCGATGCGCAGGCCGGGGGCCAGCACCTTGGAAAACGAGCCCAGGTAGATCACGCCTTCGGGGTTGCGCGCGGCCAGCGGCAGGGCGGGGGCCTGCTCGAACCACAGGTCGCCGTAGGGGTTGTCCTCGATCAGCGGGATGTTGAGTTCGCGCGCCTTGTCCACCAGGGCCTGGCGGCGTGCCTCGGCCATGGTGCGGCCGGTGGGGTTCTGGAAGTTGGGCAGCACGTAGGCCAGGCGGGCCTTGTCGGCGCCGGTGCCGGCCTTGGCGGCGAAGTCCTCGACGAGGATGCCGTCGTCATCGCTGTCCACGCCCACGGGAATCGGTTCCTGCGGTGCAAAGGCCTGCAGCGCGCCCAGGTAGGTGGGCTTTTCGACCAGCATGCGGCTGCCACGGTCCAGGAAGACCTTGCCGATCAGGTCCAGCGCCTGCTGCGAGCCGGTGGTGATCAGCACCTGGTCGGGGTCCACTTCCCAGGGCAGGAAGTCGGCCACGGCCTGGCGCAGGGGGGCGAAGCCCTCGCTGGTGGCGTACTGCAGGGCCGAGGCGCCATCGCGCTGCATCACGGTCTGGCAGGCCTGGGTGAACTCGTCCAGCGGGAAGGCCAGCGGCGAGGGCAGGCCGCCCGCCATGCTGATGATGCCGGGACGGTCGGTGAGCTTGAGGATTTCGCGGATGGCGGAGGGGTTCATCTTGGCAGCACGGTCTGCCAGCGTCCAGGTCGTCATAAAAAAAGCAGTTCCAGGTCTTTGCGGTGCCCGCCATGCGGGCGGGCTGGTATGGATTGCCATGCCGTCGTGGGGCACGGGCCGGCCGCATGTGAAGAGCGGAGTGCGGATAGTGCGCTCGCTCTTGCGCCGGCAATGAGGGTATTTTGTCGCGGGCGTGAAGGGTCTGCGCATCCTCCCTTCAATAGCTGGGCAGGCCAGTACGGCCTTTGCCTGGGCGTGGGTGGAGGACCCTCATGCGGCCACCATCCATATCGCCGTCAGCGCCAGCATGGTCGCCATGGCACGGTTGAACCACAGCAGCCTGCGTCCCTGGGCCAGCCAGTGGCGCAGCAGTGCGCCCACGCAGGCATACAGCAGATTGCTGAAAAAGGCATAGGCGGCCATGACGGGCAGCACCACGGTCAGGCGCTCGGTCAGGTCGTCGCGCCCGGCCAGCCAGCCGGCCACGATGGCCAGGGCCAGTAGCCAGGCCTTGATGTTCACGAATTGCAGTCCCACGCCCTGCCAGAAGCCCACCTGCAGCTGCTGCGGCGATTGCAGCGAAGCCATCTGCGCGCTGCGGCTCAGGCGCCAGGCCATCCACAGCAGGTAGCCGATGCCGGCGGCCTTGACCAGCCACAGCAGCAGCGGCGCCGCAACAATGGCCGCGCCCACGCCGGCCGTGCTCAGCACCAGCAGCACGCACCAGCCCACGGGCACGGCCAGGACGAAGCGCAGCGCCGGGCGCAGGCCGTGGTTGGCGGCCAGGGCCGTGGACAGCGTGGTGTTGGGACCGGGGCTGAAGCTCATGGAAGCGGCGAGCAGCAGCAAGGCGGTGAGTTCGGACGGTGGCATGAGGCGGTGGCCCCGAAGGTCTCCATACAGGCGGCAGGGGCTGTTGGGGAGGAGGGAACGGCAGGCCTTCTCCGCAGCACGAATGCATGAAATATAGGTGCAAGACCTGTACAGTGCCAATACAGTTGGACCCTCAATTGCATGTTCTGTATTGGTGCCTATCCCGATACAGTGACTTTCTGGTGACCCCCTTCGCAGCCGTTTGCAGCCGTTCACACCCGTTTCCGTATGACCGTTCCCCTCTCGCGGCTGGCGCCGCAGACCCTGAGCACCCAGCTGGCCGAACGCCTGGGCGAGCGCATCCGCATGCGGCTGCTGCCTGCGGGCGCACGCCTGCCTTCGGTTCGCGAATGCGCGCGCCAGCAGGGCGTGAGCACGCACACGGTGGTGGCCGCCTATGACCTGCTGCAGGCCCAGGGCCTGGTCGAGGCGCGGCCGCAAAGCGGCTTCTTCGTGCGCGACTTCGTGCAGGATGCGCCGCTGCTGCAGCCCGAACAGGCCCGTGCGGTCCCCGCCGAGGAGGCCCCTGGCGTGCCCAAGGGCACGCGCATCAATGCCTCCATGCTGGTGCGCGGCATGTTCCACCAGAGCGTGGGCGGCAGGCCGCAGCCCGGGGCGGGCGTGCTGCCGGCCGAGTGGCTGGAGGCCGGCTTCCTGGCGGCGGCCATGCGCAAGGCCTGCTCGGGCAAGTCCCTGCACGACTCCTGCGTGGGCTACGGCGACCCGCTGGGCGACATCGGCCTGCGTGAGGCGCTGTCGCGGCGCCTGGCGCGCCTGGGCATTGCGGCGGCGCCGCAGCACATCATCACCACCATGGGCGCAACGCATGGGCTGGACGTGGTCAGCCGCGCCCTGCTGCAGCCGGGCGATCCGGTGATGGTGGAGGAGCCCGGCTGGGCCGTGGAATTCGCGCGCCTGGCATCGCTGGGCATGCGCGTGCTGCCCGTGCCGCGCGGCCCCGACGGGCCGGACCTGGCCGTGATGCAGCGCTACTGCGAAAGCTGCGCACCCAAGCTCTACGTCAGCGTGAGCGTGCTGCACAACCCCACCGGCTACAGCCTGTCACCGGCCAGCGCCCACGAGGTGCTGCAGCTGGCGCGGCGATTCGGCTTCTACGTGGTGGAGGACGATACCTATGGCGAGATCGCGCCCGACCACGCAGCGCGCATGACCGTGCTGGACCGCCTCAGCCACAGCATCTATGTGAGCGGCTTCGCCAAACTGCTGGCGCCCAACTGGCGCGTGGGCTACCTGGCGCCCCCGCCCGCCCTGGTGGAGCGCCTGGTGGACACCAAGCTGCTGTCCACGCTCACCACCCCCTCGCTGATGGAACGCGCACTGGCCCACTGCATGGACCAGGGCCAGCTGCGCCGCCATGCCGAGCGCCTGCGCCAGCACCTGGCCCAGGCCCGCATGCGCAGCGTGGCACTGGCCCAGCAGGCCGGCGCCCGCTTCGCGGCCGAGCCGGCCGGCATGTTCGGCTGGGTGGACACCGGCGTGGACACCGAAACCCTGGCCCAGCGCCTGCTGGACGCCGGCTACTTCATCGCCCCCGGCGCCATGTTCCACGCCGGCCGCCAGCCCAGCACCTGCATGCGCATCAACTTCGCCACCACGCAGGAACCCGCCTTCTGGCGCATCTTCGAACGCGAAGTCCAGGCCATGCGCGGCAGCGCATAGAAAAGGGAATGGGGCAGGGAAGGGAGACGGCGGAGAAGATCGGCATCGCCCCGCAAATCCAGATCAGACCAGGCGCACGGCGCCAAAAACCGGCGAGGCCCAAAGCAAGGGACAGCAAGCAAGGGCCGCCCCGCAGCGAGGCTGTCGTCCCCCTCCCCCGCGCAGCGGGTAGAGAGGGGGAAGGCGCGTCAGCGCCTCAGGGGGTGCCTCCAGTCAATGCGCCCGCATCTTCGTACGCAAGCGCGCAATCGCCTGGCTGTGCAGCTGGCACACGCGCGATTCGGTCACGCCGAGCACGGCGGCGATTTCCTTGAGGTTCATGTCGTGCTCGTAGTACATGCCCATGATGTACTGCTCGCGCTCGGGCAGGGCCTTGATGGCTTCGACCAGGGCCACGCGCAGGCGGTGGTCGCGCAGCAGCGCAAAGGGATCGGCGCCGCTGTCGGCCACGTGGCGTTCGAGGAAGTCCTCGCCCTCGTCGCCGCCCGACATGTCCTCCAGATACACCAGCTGCGTGCCGCGCACCTTGCCCAGCAGCGACTGGTAGTCGTCCAGGTCCATGCCCAGTTCGTCGGCGATCTCGGATTCCAGCGGCGTGCGCCCCAGGCGCTGCTCCAGGCGGTGCAGCGCATGCTCGATGTCCTTTTGGCTCTTGCGCGAGCTGCGGCTCATCCAGTCGCCTTCGCGCAGCTCATCGAGCATGGCGCCACGGATGCGCTGGCTGGCGAAGGTCTCGAATTGCACGCCCTGCTCGCTCTCGAAGCGGGACAGTGCTTCGGCCAGGCCGATCATTCCGACCTGTATCAGATCATCAAGCTCCACATTGGGAGGCAGCTTGGCGATCATGTGCAGCGCGATCCGGCGTACCAGAGGTACATGCCGACGGATCAGTGCATCGCGGTCGAGTTGGCCTTTGGCGGTGTACATGGCAGTCAGTGGCTCCAGGCATGGGATGCGGGCAGCGGCGCGAAGCCGGCGGCCAGATCCTGGCCGCCATGTGGCAACACGCTGCCCGCATGGTTGAGCAGTTGCAGCGCCAGGCGCTGCAAGTCCGGTGCATGGTGCAGGCGCACGGGCAGCAGTCCCGGCGCATGGCCCAGGTGGCGTTGCGCGCAGCGCATCAGCGCGTCGATCTGCGATTGCAGCTGTTGCGCATCCTCGGCCTGGCTGCGGGCGCCGGTCTGTCCACGGCGCCAATCGTAGCTGGTCACGCCCAGGTCATCGGCGCTGGGCAGCAGCGGCGCCAGCAGGCAGCGCAGGCCGGCATGCACCGCCAACTGCTTGAGCTGGCGGTAGCAGCCCAGCACGCGGGTGCCTTGTTCGGGCAGCACCATCAGCGGGTGCACGGCCTGGCCGGCCAGGTTGCTGGCCAGCGTGTCGGCATTGGCATACAGCATGACGATGGCGTAGCCGCGCACGTGGCGCTGCAGCCATTGCATGGGCGTCATGCCGGCCTGGCGTGCCTGCTGGGGCAGCAGATCCAGGCCCTGGCGCGCCGGCAGCACGGCCACCGAGCTGTGGCGGGGGTCGGGGTGCAGGCCGGTACGGGCCTGCCAGGCGCTTTGCTGCAGCAGCTGTGCCAGTCCCGGTGCATCCGGGGACTCGCCCTGGCTGGAGTCCAGCACCAGAACGGGCAGGCCCAGGCGCTGCAGGCTGGCACAGACCGGCCACAGCAGGGATTGTTCGGCCAGGCCCTGCGGGTCGTTGGCCGTGTCGCGCAGCATGGCCAGCACACGCAGGCCCATGGGAGCGGCGGCGCCGGGCTGGCCGTGCAGGCCCAGGCCCTGGTGCAGCTGGGGGAAGGTTTCAAGCATGGTGGATCTCGCCTTCCGTGCTGGGGCTGGACGGGGTGAAGAAGAAGTCCAGGTCCAGCGCCTTGGGATCGAAGGCCGAGCGGGTGGCGGCGCGCATGGAGGCGGAGACCAGTTGCTGCGCATCGGCGCGTTCCCAGTCTTCGGGCACGCGCTGGCCGTTGGTCACGCCGCGCAGCTGCATCTGGTGGCGGATCAGTGTGTCCACCGACGGGCCCAGCTTCACGGCCTCGTCCACCTTGGTAAGGATGGCCTGGCTGGAGCCGCGCGCCTTGAAGGCCTGCATCACATCGTCCAGCGCATCGCCCTGGCCGGCCGCGTTCACGGCCAGCAGTTTCTGGATGCCGGGCAGGTCCAGCAGGTCGAGGATCTCGTCCTTGCGCGGATCGCGCGGAGCCACGCCCGTAGTGTCGATCAGCACCAGCTGCTTGTTGGCCAGCAGGCCCAGCAGGTCCTGCAGCGCGGCGCGGTCATGGGCCAGGTGGGCCACCACGCCCAGCATGCGGCCGTAGGAGCGCAACTGGTCGTGGGCGCCGACGCGGTAGGTGTCCAGGGTGATCAGGCCGACGCTGGCGGCGCCGTACTTGGCTGCGCACAGGGCAGCCAGCTTGGCCGTGGTCGTGGTCTTGCCCACGCCGGTGGAGCCCACCAGGGCGAAGACGCCGCCTTGCTCGTACAGCGGGGCCTGGTCGGCGTCGGTACGCAGATTGCGTTCCAGCACCTGCATCAGCCAGCGCACGGCGTCGCCGGCGGACAGGTCCTGGGGCATGTGCTCGACCAGGGCGCGGGCCAGCACGGGGGAGTAGCCCGCGCGGATCAGCTTGTGCGTGAGGTTGGCGTGGATGGGGTTCTGGCGCGTCTGGCCCAGCCAGGTCAGGGTGTTGAAGCGCTCTTCGATCAGGTCGCGCACGGACTGCAGCTCATCGCGCAGTGCCTGGGAGGCCATGGTCGGTGCGGGCTCGCTGCGCAGGGTCTCGCGCAGCGGCGCTTCGGCGCTGGCGCGCAGCGGGTTGTGGCGGGCCACGGAAGGCGCGGGCTGTGCCTTGAACGGCTGCTGTGCAGCCGTGGGCGCGGCGGCCGGTGCTTCGCGCAGGGCGTCGCCCAGGCTGCGGCGCTGGGCAAAGCTGGGCAGCGGCTCGTCAACGCCGGCCTCGTGGCGGCGGCGCAGCATGCGTTCGCGCACATAGTCCTGGAAGGACAGGGTGCTCATGGCCAGCTGTTCGGTGTCTTCCTGCACGCTTTGGCGCAGGCCGGCCGGCTCGGCACCGTCTGCCGACAGCGAGGCTGCCTGCGAGATGGCCTGCGCAATCGCCGACGACGTTGCCTGGGAAGCACGCGATGGAGCCGCCTGCGCGGCCTGCAGTGCCGGCTGCGCCGTGCGCGGCTGGGTCTGCGCCTGGATCAGCTTGGCCTGCACCTGCGGGCGCAGGCCCGTGGTTTCCTCTGCAGAGCGGCGCTCGATGGCCTGCTGCAGCGGCGTGCTGCTGGCAGCGGCCTTGCTGTGCTCCAGCGTGTCCTCGGCCGTGGCCATGACCTCGACGCCATCGGGCGTGTTGCGGTTGGACAGGATCAGGGTGCCCGCTCCGAAAGCCATGCGCGCCTTGGCCAGGGCCTCGCGGGAGGTGGGGGCGTAGAAGCGTTTGATGTTCATGCGGATGCACCTTTAAGAATCGAGCCGATGCGGATGGTGTGCGTTTCGGGGATCTCGCTGTGGGCGAGAACCTGCAGACGCGGCGCCACGCGACGCACCAGGCGGGCAATGGAATTGCGGATGGAATCGGGAACCAGCAGGCAGGCAGGCAGGCCCAGCTCTTCTTGCTGGTTGGCCATGTCGGCCGCCTTCTGGGTGAGGATCTCGGCCACGCCGGGATCCAGTGAGGGGGAGCCGGGGTTGGACAGGGCCTGCACCAGCAGGCGTTCGAGTCCGGGCTCGATGGCGATGACGTTCAGCTCGCGGGTCGGGCCGTAGATCTGCTGGACGATGGACGGCGACAGCGCAATGCGCACGCGGCGGGCCAGCTCGACAGGGTCCTGCGTGGTCGAGGAGTGCTCGGCCAGCGTCTCGATGATGGTGCGGATGTCACGCACGTGCACCGAGTCTTCCAGCAGCAGCTGGAGCACTTTCTGGAACGTCGTGATGGACACCATTTTCGGAATGACTTCTTCGATCAGCTTAGGAGCCAGTTTGGCCACATGCTCCACCAACTGCTGCGTCTCGGTACGGCTGATCAGCTTGGCGGCATGCACTTGCATCAAGTGTGACAAATGGGTGGCCATCACGGTTTCCGAATCAACCACGGTAAAGCCTGCCATTTGTGCCGCTTCCTTCTGGCGTTCGTCGATCCAGTGGGCGGGCAGGCCGAAGGCCGGGTCGGTGGTCTGGGTGCCGATCAGCGGGGTGCTGATGCCGCCCGGATTGATGGCCAGGAACATGCCGGGGAAGGCCTCGCCCTCGCCCACCATCACGCCGCGCAGGGTGATGCGGTAGGCGCTGGGCTTGAGCTCCAGGTTGTCGCGCACATGCACGGCCGGGGGCAGAAAGCCCACTTCCTGGGCGAACTTGCGGCGCACGCCCTTGATGCGGGTCAGCAGGTCGCCCTGGCGGCCCTTGTCCACCAGGGTGATCAGGCGGTAGCCCAGCTCCAGGCCGAGCAGGTCCACGGGCTGCAGGTCGTCCCAGGTGGCTTCGCCATCGCTGGGCGCGGCCACGGGTGCGGGCGCCTGGGTCTGCTGGGAGGCGCGTTCCTGCTGGCGGCGCGAGAGCATCCAGGCCAGCCAGCCCAGCAGCGCGCCCGTGCACAGGAACACGACGTGGGGCATGCCCGGAATGACGCCCAGCAGGCCCAGCACGCCGGCCGTGATGCCCAGCACCTTGGGCGACATGAACAGCTGCTGCGCGATCTGCTGGCCCATGTCGGTTTCCTTGCCCACGCGCGAGATCACCATGGCCGCGGCCACCGAGATCAGCAGGCCGGGGATCTGCGCGACCAGCGCATCGCCCACGGCCAGCAGGATGTAGCTGTCGGCGGCCTGGCCGGCCGACAGGCCGTGCTGGATCATGCCGATGGCGAAGCCGCCGATGATGTTGATCACCAGGATCAGAATGCCGGCGACCGCGTCGCCGCGCACGAACTTGCTGGCACCGTCCATGGAGCCGAAGAAATTGGCCTCTTCCTGCACCTCGGCGCGGCGGCGCTTGGCTTCCTTTTCGTCGATCAGGCCGGCGTTCAGGTCGGCGTCCACGGCCATCTGCTTGCCGGGCATGGCGTCCAGGGTGAAGCGGGCCGAGACTTCGGCGATACGCTCGGCACCCTTGGTGATCACCACGAAGTTGATCACCACCAGGATGGCGAACACGATCAGGCCGACGGCGAAGTTGCCGCCGATCAGGAAGTGGCCGAAGGCCTCGATCACCGCGCCGGCCGCGCCGGGGCCGGTGTGGCCCTCCAGCAGCACCACGCGGGTGGAGGCCACGTTCAGCGACAGGCGCATCAGCGTGGTCAGCAGCAGCACCGACGGGAAGGCCGCGAAGTCCAGCGGCCGGATCATGTAGGCCGCCACCATCATCACCATCAGCGCCACGGCGATGTTCAGCGTGAAGAAGGTGTCCAGCAGCCACGGCGGAATGGGCAGCACCATCAGCGCCAGGATGGCCACCACCAGCAGCGGCGCCATCAGGCCCTGAGCGAACTTGGCGTTCTCGCTCGACCACATCGATTGCAGGGATTGGAGCGGATTCGTCGTCATGGAGCAGTACCTTCAGTGGTCGCGGCGGCGCCTGGCGCGCGGCGGCCCTGGTGCGGATCGAGTTCGGCGGGCACGACGGGTTCGCCGAGATCGCCAGGCATGGGGCCTTCGCCGCGCAGCGCGGCCTTCAGGCGGTAGACATAGGCCAGGACCTGGGCCACGGCCGTGTACAGCGCGGCGGGAATGGCCTGGTCCAGATCGGCGTGCGCGTACAGGGCGCGCGCCAGCATGGGGGATTCGAGCACCGGGATCTTGTGGGCGCCCGCGACTTCGCGGATCTTCAGCGCCACCAGGTCCGTGCCCTTGGAGATGACCTGCGGGGCGGCCATGGTCTTTTCGTCGTAGCGCAGGGCCACGGCGTAGTGCGTGGGGTTGGTGACCACGAAGTCGGCGCGCGGCACGGCGTTGACGCTGGCGCGGTCGGCGATCTCGCGCTGCTTCTGGCGGATCTTGCTCTTGATCTGCGGGTTGCCGTCGGATTCCTTGTGCTCCTGCTTGACTTCCTCATGGCTCATCTTCAGGCGCGACTTGAACAGGTAGGCCTGCAGCGGCACGTCGATCACGGCCATCAGGAACACCACCAGCAGCAGCAGGGCGACGCCGCTGGCCAGCCATTGCCCCGTCATGGACAGCGCCATGGCCGAGGGCTGGGAGGAGATGGCGGCGATCTCGGCGAGATGGCCGCTCAGGAACTTCCAGGCCACGAAGGAGAGGATGGCCGTCATCACCACCATCTTCACCACGGTCACCATCTGCTGCTTGGAAAACAGGTTGGTCAGGCCCGACAGCGGATTGAGGCGGTTGAACTGCGGTTGGATGGGCTTGAGGCTCAGGATCCAGCCGCCGGCCAGCATGCCCGACACCAGGGCCGCACCCGTGGTCACGGCGGCAACGACCAGGGAAATCTTCAGGCCCAGGCTGCCCATGGACAGCATGCGCTCCATCATCAGGGCCGGCGTCTTGGCCGTGTGCGCGTCGAAGGCCAGCTGCTGGGCCAGTGCCATGCGCAGGTGCTGGATCAGGGGCTCGGCGCCCATCAGCATCATCAGCGCGCCCGTGCCAAGGATGGCCAGGTGCGACAGGTCCCGAGAGCGCGCACCCTGGCCGTCAGAACGCGTTTTCTGCAGTTTGCGTTCGGTGGCGGGAAGGCTTTTGTCTTGGCTGGAGTCCATGGCGCAATGACGGAAGGATTTGCGTCATTGTCGGAACAAGCCAGGCAGGCGAAGCCCCGATAAGCGGGGCTCAAGCGGCGCTTATGTGCTGTCTGCACAAGGGGAGGAACGGCAGCCGCATGGTGCAAGGGCGCCGCGAAGATGGCAGTCAGCCCCTTGCGCCCAAGCGAAAGAGGCTGCCCTGCAATGAGAGGGGAGGCGCCGTGCGCCCCCCGGGTGATCAGAATCCCAGGCTGGCCAGGAGATCGTCCACCTGGGACTGCGAAGTCACCACGTCGGGCGTCTTCTCGGGATCGACCACGGGGCCGGCGAGGTGCTCCTTGGGCTTTTCCAGGGGCTCCAGCGCCGTCTGCTGCGGGTTGGGCGAGGTCTGGATGAGCAACTGCACCAGCTGGTCCTCCAGATCGGCGGCCAGCGAGACCACGCGGGCGATGACCTGGCCCGTGAGATCGTGGAAGTCCTGGGACATCATGATCTCGGTGAGGTGCTCGTCGGCCTGCTGCGTGCCCTGCTCGACTTCCTCCAGGAAGTTCATCACCCGGCCCTTGGCCACGGCCGCCACGGGGTCCTCGACCATCTGTGCCCGCATGGCGCGTACACGCTCGGCCAGCCGGTCCTGCTGGACCTTGGCCAATTCGACGCGGTTCAGAACCTTCTCGGCGGCTTCTCCGGTCAGCCGCGCAATGTAGGAAAGGCGGCTTTGCGCGTCCGGCAGCTCTCCCATGCTGCCGCGCAATCGGTCCGCATAGCCCAGCTCGTTGAGCGAGTCATGCAGCTGGCGCGTGAGAACGCCCACCTTGTAGTGGACGCTGTCGGGGACATCCGGGTTGCTCATGGCGCGTGCCCTACAGGCCCAGCTTTTTGAGGATCAGGTTGACTTTCTCTTCCAGCGTGGCCTTGGTGAAGGGCTTGACGATGTAGCCTGCCGCGCCGCCCTGGGCCGCTGCCACGATGTCCTCCTTGCGTGCCTCGGCCGTCACCATCAGCACGGGAAGGTGCTTGAGTTTGTCGTCCTGCTTGATTTCGGTGAGCAGCTGGAAGCCGTTCATGTTGGGCATGTTGATGTCCGTCACCACGAAATCAAACTTGCTGTTGCGCAGCTTGTGCAGTGCCACGACGCCGTCTTCGGCTTCATCGGCTTCGGGAAAGCCGCTCTCCTTGAGCAGATTGCGCACGATGCGCCGCATGGTGGAGAAGTCGTCAACGATCAAAAAACGCAGGGCATTAGCCACGTGAGGCCCTTTCGGTCGGTAGGTGCTCGGTACTGGTAAGAATCCGCCGCGATGGTAACAATATGAAACCTTCTTGGCGCAATGTGGGAATTTTCCTGCTTTTCGGCAGCATCGGGCGCAAACCTTAATTTGTTACACGATCAGGTGACGCGGGCGCGGACGGGGCAGCTGCAGGCGAGGTGGCGGCGGGCTGCGCAGCGGTCTCGCCGGTTGCGGATTCGGTGGTGGCCGCATTCGCCGTGCCGCCATTGCCGCCGGCCAATGAGGGCGGCAAGGCGTTGCGTGTCACAGGTCCGCGGTGGCCCAGCAGGCGCTTTTCAGCCTCCTGCGTGAGCACGGTGATGGTGATGCGCCGGTTCTGCGGGGCACGCGGATCATCGGGCAGCAGCAGGTCGCTGCTGGCCAGGCCCGTGATGCGGGCCAGCTGGTTCAGCGGCATGCCGGCCGCCACCAGCTCGCGGCGCGAGGCGTTGGCACGGTCGGAGGACAGCTCCCAGTTGCTGTAGCCGCGGTCGGCATTGCCGTAAGGGGCGGCATCGGTATGGCCGGACAGGCTGATGCGGTTTTCCGCGCCCGCCAGGGCCGCGCCCACTTCGCGCAGGATGTCGCGCATGTACGGTTTGACCATGGCGCTGCCACTGTCGAACATGGGGCGGTTTTGCTCGTCCACGATCTGGATCTGCAGGCCGTCGGGCGTCACGTCGGTGCGGATCTGCGAACGGAATTCGTTCAGGCGCGCATTGCTGGTGATCATCGCGTCCACCTTGGCCTTGAGCGCCTTGATGCGGTTGGAATCCACCTGGGCCTGGTCAGCGCGGCCTGCATCGACGCTGGTGCGCCGGTTGGAGCTGTCCGCCGCCTCCGAGCGCCGCACCTGGCCGTGCACCTTGGCCAGATCATTGCCGCCGCCGGGAATCACGCTGGAGCTGTTGCCTGCACCGTCGCCGCCGGCCATCGCGACCTTCAGCGGCGAGGAAAAATACGCCGCAATGCCCTGCAGCTCGCCCTTGGCCGTGGAGCCCAGCAGCCACATCAGCAGGAAGAAGGCCATCATCGCGGTCACGAAGTCGGCATAGGCGATCTTCCAGGCACCGCCGTGGGGTGCATGCGCCGTCTTCTTGACGCGCTTGATGATGATCGGCTGTAACTTTTTCTCTGCCATGGCTTGACGCTGCTGGACGCAGGATTACTTCTTGCCCTTGACGTGGGTTTCCAGTTCAAGGAACCCGGGACGTTCGGTGGAGAACAGCACCTTGCGGCCGAACTCGATGGCCGTGGCGGGGTTGTAGCCCTGCATGCTGGCCAGCAAAGTGGTCTTGATGCACTCCAGTTCCTTGGCGGCATCCTGGGCGCGTTGCTCCACCAGGCCGGCCATGGGTTCCACCAGCGCATAGGCCAGCAAAATGCCCAGGAAGGTACCGACCAGGGCCGAGGCGATCATGCCGCCCAGCACGGAAGGCGGCTGGCCCACCGAGCCCATGGTGTTCACCACACCCAGCACGGCCGCAATAATCCCGAAGGCGGGCAGGGCGCCGGCCAGGCGGGTCAACGCATTGACCGGGGCATGCGCTTCGGCGTGATGCGCCTCGATCTCGCTGTCCATCAGCGACTCGATCTCGTGGGAGTTGAGGTTGCCCGACACCATCATGCGCAGGTAGTCGGTCAGGAACTCCACCACATGGTGGTCGGCCAGCAGCTCGGGGTACTTGGTGAAGATGGGCGACTCGTTGGGTGCCTCCACATCGCTTTCGATGGACATCAGGCCCTCCTTGCGGGCCTTTTGCAGAATCTCGTACAGCAGGGCCATCAGCTCCATGAAGCGGGCCTTGGTGTAGCGCGAACTCTTCATCACGCCAGGGATGGCCTTGGCCGTGGCCTTGAGCACCTTGGGCTGGTTGCACACGATGAAGGCGCCGATGGCGCCGCCGCCGATGGTCACCATCTCGAAGGGCAGGGCCTTGAGAATGACCTGGACGTTGCCCCCGTGCAGCACATAGGTGCCGAAGATGCAACCGAAGGCGACGATGTATCCGATGATGACAAGCATGGGAGTGGATTCTGTCAGAGGTGTCCCGATGGAAAAGTCGGAACTGGCTTGGAAATGCGCGCTTGTTTTGACACTGGGCCGTGGCGGGGTGGCGGCCATCGACGAACCCATGGCTTGTCAAGCTATCGACCGCAGGCATCAATACTTGAGAGCCCTGAGATGCAGGTGTAAACGCGCCGCTGCGCGCCAAAAGCCCAAAAAGGCCGGCAAATCGGTGCCTGTTTGAGTCTTGCAAGGCGGGCGCTTAATAGCGGATCGCGTGGCGCGCATGCGAGGATAGTCGGCACAGTTTTATTCTTTGTGTCACCGCGCGCACAAGCGTACGGACCGCGGGCCTACCGTGTGCCGACCGCGGACCGGCCTGATACTTCCTCTGCTGCATCGCCATGCCATCTTCACCTCTTGCCAACGCCTTCGCTGCCGCTGCGCAGCCGCCCAGCATCGACAGCGAGCTGACCCGCATCCGCGCCATGGTCGATCGCGCGCAGTTCCTGGAGGCACTGTCGGACCTGGCGCAACTGGTGGCCCGGGACCCGCGCAACTCCAAGGTCTGGCTGCACATCGGCTTTGTCTACGTGCGCATGAGCATCTGGCCACAGGCCATGGAAGCGTTGCAGATGGCCTTGGAGATAGAGCCCCGAATGCCCAACGCCCAGCGCCTGCTGGCGCTGGCCCTGTTCAGCACGGGGCGCAGGCAGGAGGCCTGCGACCTGATCGACGACGCCTGCCGCCACGCCAAGAACGAGAACACGCACTGGATGACGCGGGCCTACATCCACTCGCACACCAGCAGCGATCCGCTCAAATCCCTGGAAGTGGCGCGCGACTGGGGCCGGCGCTTCGCCGATCCGCTGACCCGCAACGCCAAGCCCTTTCCCCCGCGCGATCGCAACCCGCGCAAAAAGCTCAAGGTCGGCTATGTCACGGCCGACTTCCGCCAGCACTCGGTGGCCTTCTTCATGCGGCCCGTGCTGGAGCACCACAACCCGGACAACGTCGAGATCCACGTCTACTCCAGCGGCCGCCCCGACAAGATGACCGAAAAGCTGCGCGCCCTGGTGCCGCACTGGCACGATGCGGTCGAGCAGACCGACGACCAGCTCTACGAACAGATCCGCGCCGACGGCATTGACGTACTGGTGGACCTTTCGGGCTTCACCCTGGGCCACCGCCTGGAAGTCTTCGCCCGCCGCGCCGCACCCGTGCAGGTGACCTGGCTGGGCTATATGCATACGCTGGGGATGAAGGCCATGGATTACCGGTTGGTGGATGGCGGCATCGCGCCGCCCAGCCATGCGCCGTATTACTCCGAGAACCTGTTTCAGCTGGCTTGCATGGCCAGCTACGCACCGCCGGAGTACTCGCCCCTTTGCGAAGAGCCGCCCATGCTGCGCAATGGGTATCCCACACTGATCTCCCTGAACAACTCCGCCAAGATCACCGACGAGATGCTGGCGGTCTGGGCGCGCATCCTGCACGAACGCCAGGACGCGCGGCTGATCATCATGGTCAAGGAGCAGGACCCGGACGCCGCGCAAGCCCACATGCAGCCGCGTGCGGAGGCCGCCGGCATGCCGCTGGACCGCGTGTCCGTGCTGCACCAGCAGCCGCTGGATGGTTTCATGGAGCTGGGGCATATCGCCGACGTGGCATTGGATACCTCGCCCATTTCCGGGGGGACGACGACCTTGCATGCGTTGTGGATGGGGCTGCCGATTGTGGCGCTGGATGCGGAGCGGGCGGTGGATGCATCTACTGCACGCGCACTGCAAGGACTGGGGTTTGGGGACGACGTGGCTAACAGCGTAGACAGCTACGTTCAGACCGCTGTGCGGCTCATGAATGATGTAGAGCATCTCCAGTTGCATAGATCAAGGGCACGCTCAAGTCTGGCGCACAGCGTACTCATGGACTACTCGGCGCGTGTTCAGGAGCTGGAGAAGGCGCTTCGTATCATGTGGCTCAACTGGTTGCGTGGTAGTCGAGACGCACTTTCGGTTGCTCATGACCTTGATGCTCTGCTGCAGCAAACGGATGCGCTCGCATGAGCAAGCAAACTACTGCATCTGACTGGGTGCCTCTGCTGGTGCCGGACATGCCATCGCCTCAAGTGTTGATGCCTTGGCTGGAACGCATGCATGCTGCGCGGCACTATTCAAATTTTGGCCCGCTTGTGCGGGAATTAGAGGCAGAGTTCGCGCAGCGCTTCGATGTCCCTGCAGAAGGCCTTACCACGGTGGCAAACGCGACGCTTGGCCTGGAGCTGGTATTGCAAGCCCTGGCTATGCCCCGCGGCTCCCGTATTCTCCTGCCTGCGTTTACCTTTGTAGCGACAGCTACAGCTGTGGTACGTGCGGGGCATGTGCCTGTGCTGACAGACGTGGACCCGAGTACCTGGATGCTCACGCCCGAGCTTGCCAGGGCAGCCTGTGCAGAAACACATATCGATGCCGTACTTCCGGTGGCAACTTTTGGAATGCCCCAGGACATGCAGGCATGGCAATTGTTCGAGCGAGAGACCGGTCTGCCGGTGGTCATCGATGCGGCGGCTGGTTATGGCAGCCAGTGGTTGCAAGGTGCACATGGGACATTGGTTTTCAGCATGCATGCCACCAAGAGTTTACCGGCTGGTGAGGGAGGACTTGTCGTTTCCACTCGCCCGGGATTGGCTGCTCGCGTGCGTCAGCTGTCTAATTTTGGAATAAATCTGGATCCTGCTTCGCATCTGCCTGTGGGTGCTCTGGCTTGTATTGGATCTAACGCCAAATTAAGTGAGTACCATGCAGCAATTGGATTGGCATCACTGCAAGTGTGGGAAGCTCACGCGTTTCAAAGGAGGTTGCTACAGTCTGAGCTTGTCAATGAACTTGACAAGATTTGTGATCAGCAGTTGTCTTGGCAGACACCCGGGCCAGGGGGTGTTTTGCAAGCGCCTTCGTTGCTATGTGTGCGAGTGCCAGATGAGAACGTGCGTATTTCTCTTGAGCGCTGTTGCAATCAGGCGCGAATTATGGTCCGGCGTTGGTATCAGCCCTTGCTGCAATATATGCCGGAATTATCCGCTTCTGTTGTTACGTTGAATACAAAGAATTCCCAGTTGCTAGCAAAAACCTTGTTGGGTTTGCCATTTTTTTTGGGAATTAATCAAGAGCAGAGACAATTGATTTTAAATGCGGTTCAACGGGCATGGAGAGAATGTACTGGTTGATGTCAGCCAATTCTTCTTGCGTAGTGGTCTGCAATACTGGAGTTTCTTTTGAAAATCTCCATGACCCTGTGCTCGGTATTCCCTGAGTTGTTTGCCAGATTATTCCACCATTTAGTGTCCGGGTTGATGTTGCTATCAAATTCCATTCCAAATAGCGGAGTGTATTTTAAAGAGTAGGTTGTCAATTCTGGTTCTACTGGGACGAGTTTTTCTCTCATGAACAGAAGGTAATCTTCAATTGTGTTGTTTGCATATCCAATATTTTTGGCATATGTAGACCATACGAAATTCTCATTCGTGGAACGCGCAAGGTCGGAGTGATGCATCTCCGGTGAGAAGAGTATGCTGGGATCGTCCTCGTGACGCTGATCTTCTTCAATGCTCCACAATGAAAGCATATCCTCTGCTCTCGCCACCATAAATGCCTCGGATATTTGAAATGGAATATTTCGCATAGTCCAACCCATATGGAATCCAATTCTTCCGGGAAAATAGCTGCCTTGGTGGCCGAATGTTGTTTGGATATATTTTCTGACATTTCCAATTGCCACGTTTCCGCTTCTAAGTCGGACGGAGTATTTTATGCCTTTTTTCTGGATATTTTCTGCGCCGGCCTTCGCTGTGCGAATCATATAGTTTCGGCGAAGCGGCCCCGGCACCTCAGGTAGTTGTACTTCGATTATCTCATCTACCCATCTTGCGCATCGGCTCAATGCTTCTGGGGACTGGCCGGCATCTGTCGCAAAGCAATGGTAGTCATTAGGGTATTGGAATCTCTGATAGGCCAGTGCAAGCTCCGTAAATGCGAATATTGGACCCTGAGTGAAAAATCCTATCTCTGAGTAATGTTCCTTTTGGGGAGGGACTAGATGAATATTTTTTTGAAGTAGCAAAAGCTCTTCGGCAATGTGATTGCTCTGTGTTCCGTATTCGATTGCAGGGATGGATTGAAAATTTCCAAGACTTCCAATTTGATGCGATACTTCAACAAAGGAAGCGGAAAATATTAGAATGAGAACGCTTTTTGGATCTTCATTTTTGAGAAGATAATCCGGTGATTTGACCTCTAGGTTATGGATTATCTTTCCTTGATTTTCTGAGTGAGGGCAGATTGTATATTCTGCCTTTATGCCAACAAGAGGGTAAAGATCTCTTAGAAATTGACCAGCGCCCCATGCAATGATTTTTATTTTCTTAAGATCAATGTTGGGGTATCTGATATGCAGCCTGGATAGGCCTCCTTGAATGATTGCCATTTTTTGGGTGAGTTTGTTAGATGAAGATGGCGTCGAGAAGTATTTCCACTGACTGCTTTGCCAGCTCGACGCGTGACTGCGGACTCATTTTTTCTTCGTAATTGAAGTTATCGGAAACCATGTTGATGGTTAGTGCATGACGTTTCCGAGTGATTGCCAGTAAATACAAATAATAAGTCTCCATATCAACACCGAGTATATTGGCATCTCTGTAGGCGTGCCACCAATCGGTTTTGTCATTGTAGAAATTATCAGAAGCGAAGAATGTGCCTACGTGAACACGCTTTGAATATTTGGACGAGGCCTGCATGAACTTATTCAGTAGTTCATGGCTGCAGCAAGGTGCGATACTGAAATCCTTGGTACCAAGCCGGCTATCACTGGAGGCACTCATTGGGACAATGATGTCTCCAATTTCAATTTCTTTTTGAAAACTGCCGCAAGTACCGATTCGAATGATGTGTTTTACATCATAAATATCGAACAACTCGGTTGCGTATATCCCAAGACTAGGTTGCCCCATTCCTGAGGCTTGAATGGATACTTTGTGCCCTTTGTAGTATCCCGTGAATCCTAGACAATTCCTTATGCTGTTAACCTGCTTCGAGTTGTCAAGGAAATTTTGCGCAATATACGCAGCTCGCAACGGATCTCCAGGCATCAATACCGTATCAGCATAATCTCCTGGCTTGGCTTCATTGTGTGGTGTCATTGAGCATCTCCTTAATCATTTTGTATTTTGATGTGTTTACATGATTGGCAACGCTAAATCCATCTAGTTCGCTGAGCAAGTTTTCAAATTTTTCAAGGATATTGAAATCTGCTTGTAATAATTCTATCTCTATCAGCTTAATGGTCGTATTGCGTACGGTGAAACTGTAAAGGACAAGAACTGCCTCATTGGATGTAAATATATGGCAGTTTTTTTGTATTTTGAAATCAAATTGAGATGCAACAAGATTGAGAAATGTCAATATGGATTGAGTCTTTGTCTCTTTTGATAGTTGTATGACAAGCTCAAATCGATTTAATGAGTTTGGGTTGGCATCTTTGATAGTGATGTCAGAAGGGAACGTCGCCCCTGCTGGCTGCTCTCGGTACCTAATGAACTCTATTTTTTCATTGTTTGGCGAGAAGTAATAATCTGCCGAATTGATGTGCTCATATGTGAAGCTTTGATCTTTAGAGAATATTTCGATGAAGGAATTTTCATCTACCTCGTTGGCGAGATATTTTTTTTCTATCTCGGTGTCTGCTGAAATATTTGTTGTGGACAAATATTTGTTATAGTTTTCCCAGGTTCCAATATCGATGTAATTGTTTTCATATGTGCGATCAAATCCGTATATATTTATTATTTCACCGATTTCTTTAGTTCTCTTGAATACATCATCTTCATGGAATTTTCTTAGATCTATTCCATCAAATTTTATAACACCCCAGAATCTATCTGAGTTATTCTCAGTTTTGGGAGACTTTACCTCGAATCTGGTTCCGCAAAGTGTTAAGCGATCCACCTTGGTGCTGTCCGTTGTCGTAAATAGTCCTGCGCAGATCCCCGAATGTCCCAGCATCTCCATAAAAGGATTGCCGTCGAAGATACTGTCGGGTAGGCCGAAAAGGCATTGGTCTTTGTCGTCAGGAAGGGTATGGAGATAAAAATCCCTTAATATTTGTGCAAATCCAATATCTTTTTGCTCTATATGAGAGAATTTTTGCGTATCAGAATAGTAAGAGACCACATCTTGTTTGAAGCTCTTTCCATGTATGAAAACTATCTTTTCTGCTCCTGCGAATAGCATTTTCTGCACAAGATGATTCGATACAGGATTATAAAATCCGTAATTTTTCTGAGGCAGCATTTCTTTGGAGTATGGCAAGCCTAGCCTGCTGCCTTGGCCACCTATTGGAATAAGACCATAAATCATAGTTTGATAATTTTGTTGATACTGATGTCTATGTGATGATGTAAAGATCGTGTGCTGTCTTAGATATTAATTGCTGGGTTGCATATTGTTTTTTTTCATTGCAAAGCAATATGCTCTCTGGAAGTGAGCTACCCGATCTTCAATTCCTTGTCCAAGAACTGCATATTGCGTAGCCTGCTGCACGCCTTGCTGTATCTTGTTGCAGATTTCGCCATCCTCAGAAAAAACCTTATGTGTGAAATCATGGCTATCTGAATAAATGCGCTCCATCATCTTTGCTCCTACCTCGGTGCTGTTGCTGAAGCCAACACCTATTGTGCGTGAGTGCACTCGCGTGCGACTGGCTGAGATAGGGTCGAAGCGCTGCACATGAAAGCTGTACCCCATGAATGAGGTGACGGTGAGGTTAGGGAAAATCAAGTGATGCGTATAGTGCTCAAAGCGCCATGGCCATTGACCTATTTTCGTGCCCAAGCGCGTAAACCGGGCGACCCAGTCGGGATTGGCTGTATGCTCCAGATGAGTGTGCAGGGGGTCATCTAGAAAAAAGACTGGTGCCTGCTCCTCCTGGCTCATGCCATCTATCTGGCCGAAGGTGCGATTGTGCACTGCGGGGACATGATAGCCCTCTAGTGAATTCTCGATAACTACCTTCCAGTTGGCTGTCACATCTTCCTGAAATTCATCAAGCACGCCATTCATCCCGGAACTGGCACGCTCAAGGAATTCATATTGATTTCCCAAATATTCTCTAAGACAGGGGCCTTGTGGGGAAAGACGTACGAAGACGAACTGACCAACAGCCTCACAGGAAAATTCCTTTAATCGGAATCTTTCAGGATCAGCTGTGACCATGGGAAACGATTTTTTTTGTGGAATCCCTGTGGGAATGCCTTCACGATCAAAAACCCAGCTATGGTAAGGACAGCGTATCGGACCCTTGTGCAGACCTGGCTCACATAGCTTGGCATGGCGATGAGAGCACACATTCAAGAAGGCGCGCGGATGGCCTTGAGTGTCTGCTTGCAGTAGCAGTTCGGTTTCGCCTAAACGAACACCATAATGCATTTTTCCCTGCAACTCAAGCATCAATCCTGCAAATAGCCAAGCCTGAGGGAATAGGTTTGTCAATTCCTGCGCATGCTGTTCTTTCAGCCAGTAAGCCTGAGGTGGGATGCGATCGGGAATCGATTCAATAGAGGAATTCATGAGGAATTTGCCAGTGGAGCTCAGTCGTTGCAAGATGTTGCGAACAGGTTGACCACGAAGGGGTGGCCGTAATGCTGATCCAGTCTGGGTAAGTATTCATGCAAAGATGTTTGGATGTTTTGGCGTAGATCAAAAAATATCTGCCTTAATGAGGTCTGAGTAATTGGGCTAGGATGTATGAGCGCATTATCTCAATGCAGAATTTTTAAGATCCCGATGTATTATCCTTTGTTTATGATAAGAGGTTTGGATTTATATTTAGGTTTTGAATATTGTTAATAATTGTGGCGTGATTTTATTCAATGATCAGCGGAATGAAAAACGTCGAGCAGGATTTCCAAGTATTGTAATTTCTGCCGGGATTTTTCCGATAACCACGCTGCCGGGTCCAACGGTAACTCCATCTCCGATAACAGCGCGACTGGTAATGACACTGTTCGGGTGAATTGTGACAAAATTACCTATCCGGGCGCCTCCTGCGATAGTACAGTGGCTATTGATCTGGCACCAATTGCCGATTTTTGCATCATGTCCGATAACGGTGTATTCCTGAATGTGGGTAAATTCACCAATATTGACATCCACGGAAATTCCAACATGAGGCGTAATTATGCAGCCGTGTCGTATTTGGGCGTGTCGATTTACGTTTGCGCGAGGGTGAGCCACAGTGATAAATTCGGCATCATACTTGTCGCGTAGTGCTGCAGTGTATTTGAATCGTTGCTGGGGATCTCCCAGTGCAGCCAAAAATACCTCTTCAGGTTTGGGCGTGTAAGTCAATGGGTTGCTGATGATGGGCACATTACGTGGTGTCGAATCCAACGCATTTGTTCGACTATCAAGAAAACCTTTGACGGCGAAGATGGGGTTGTCATCCTCTATATAGCTCAGTACTTCACGTCCGAATCCGCCTGCGCCGACAATCAATAAGGGTCGACGCGTATCTGGATGTTGCATTTTAACGAAAATTAGCTAATGGTTAGTCCGCCATCCATCACCAAGGTAGTTCCCGTGATCCATCGGCTGGCGTCTGACAATAGAAAAACTGCGGCATTGGCAACATCCTCTGGTTTGCCGAATCCGAGAGGATAGTTACCTCGCTCTTTTTCCATGGAACCTACTACGGTTGCTGTCGCCTCCAGTAGTGGTGTATCAACTAATGCTGGAGACAAGCAATTTGCCCGTATTCGTCGCTTGACAACCTCCATGGCCAAGCAGCGCACCATTGCTATTAGTGCAGCCTTTGTGCCTGAGTATGCCGCTACTCCTGGAACCCCTATATGAGCCGCAATTGATGAGAGAAAAACCAATGAACCATCTGCGCTTATGAGGTTCCGTTTGAGTAGAGCTTGCGTTAGAAGCATTGGGGCATCGACATTGATGGCTTGGACTTCTCTGAGGTGCTGCTCCGATATCATGCGTACGGGACTCAGGCGAGAGATTCCGGCGCTGTGCACTACTCCATGCACCGGGCCTCCAATATGTGCGACCAATCTTTCACGATCCCTTTCAAGGGTGAGGTCCGCCTGCAGCATTTCATGGGGCTTATCCGATATGGATTTCAACTGCTGCAGGCTGCTGGCCAGACGCTCTGGATTTCGCCCTATCCCCAGCACCTGGGCACCCATGCGTGCGCAAGCTAAGGCTGTAGCAAGACCCAGTCCAGAAGTTGCGCCCGTCACGATGATGCGGCGGTCATGCAGGTGAAAGGGAGTGAAAGTCTCGTGGTTCATGAGGGTTATTCTTCGATCAACTCAGGAAGACAAGCGCCATCGATATCCATGATGCAGGCTCCCCATGAAAGGCCAATTCCAAATCCCGAGAGAAGTATTTTGTGCCGGTCTTGCGCAAGTGTATTGCGAAGTCGCGCCGTAATTGTTATCGGTAAAGTCGCACTGCTGGTGTTGCCAAAATCATGCAAAGTGCTTGGAGTCTGTTCGATAGTAAGTCCCAGCTTTTTTCTGATGGTCTCATTTATCATTCTATTGGCTTGGTGAAAAATATAATAATCAATATTATTTTTTTCAAGCTTGGCATATTCGAGGATTTGCTGTACAGCAGGTGGCACTCTTTGGGTCGAGAAGCTAAGAACTGCTGGTCCATCCAGAGATAAATCATTGGGCCAATGGAGAATTCCATGGTCATCGCGGGTTGGAATGCCATGATGTATCGCGTACGGTTCCCTATGCCCCCCAATAGGCTTCATGATGGCCTTGTAGCCGCTGCCGTCACTATTGAGGTCAAAGTGCATGGGAGCTGCATCGGCCGAGAACTCTAGCGCTGTCGCGGTTCCTGCATCTGAGAAGAGTGGATCATTGATGTTAGCCGATTTATCGCCCACCAGCAGCAATCCCTTCCTTACTCCACCTGCTGCAATCATGCTGCCCAGGAGGTGTAGTCCGAACGGATAACCCGAACAGCCCAGGTTCACATCAAAAGCAATAGTTCCGTGTGGTAATCCCAGCCTGTCCTGAAGAATGATTGCGGTGGATGGAATCAGATAGTCGGGAGACTGGGTAACGACGATCAGAGCATCGATTTCGTTGCGCTGCCACTGCAGTTCGGCCAGCAACTTTTCTGTGGCAGCAAAGGCTAGGTCCGAAAAGCACTGCCATTCCGGGCAGATGCGCCGCGTCTTTATACCGATGTTGCGCACCAGCCTTTCACGCTCGGAGCGTTGCGATGGTGGGCAATCCTCCAGATTGGAGATCACCCGCTTGGGTACGCAACTGGACATGCCCGCAAAGCGGACGTTGTGCAGAGTGGACAGCGCCATGGTGGTTATCCCAGCAGCTTGTAGAGGTCGGTGATCGTCGAGCAGTTCTTGAGGTCGTCCCCGGTGATGGTCTTGCCGAACTCGACATCGAACATGACGATCACGCCCAGCGCGGCCAGAGAGTCCCACTCGGGCAGGCTCCTGAGCTCGGTTTCGGGGGTGACTTCTACGGCTTCCTGGAAGTCCACGGCGGTCAGAAAGCTTTCGATGAATTGGTCAATGGAGGGCATGGGATGGGTTCCTGAAAAATAGGCTGGGCGCCTGCCTATGAGGGCAAACGCTTCGATGAATTTTCGCAGAGCGCCCCTGCGCCGGAAGGCTGGAACTGTGGGCGAAAGCGAGTCCTGTTCCGATGCTGCGCGGGGCGATGCTGTCCTGGCGGACCCGGGGATGATGGCATATGGCTCCCTGGGGTGCTTCCTGTTTTGTAGCAGGCGGTGACCGGGCCACCTGGTAAAAGTGGAAGAAATGCGGTTTGCGCCCGCTTATCCAGGGGCCGTGTTTGCCGGCTTGCCTGCACGATGGCGGTATTTGTGCGGGTGCTGGCCTGGGTGCCGGGCCTGTGGTGGGGCGCTTGCCCGCAACCTTGATGACCAAGATGAATACGAACGAGCATTTGCAGCAGGCCCGCCAGTTGCACGACCAGTGGCAGTTCGAGCAGGCCCGCCAAGCCTATGAAAAGGTGCTGGAGCAGGAGCCTGCCCATGCCGAAGCCCTGCACGGCATGGCCCAGCTGCTGGGTCTGCACCAGCTGCGCAGCGCAGAGGCGCTGCCCTATCTGGAGGCGGCCATCGGCGTGCGGCCTGCGGATTTTGGCTACTGGCGCCTGTACATCCACATGCTGATCCGCGAGGGCCTGCTGGACATGGCCATCTCGCTGATCGACGTGGCACGGGCCAACGGCATGCAGGAGATTGCGCTGGAGCAGCTGGAAAAGGATGTGGCTCTGGTGCAGGGCGCCCAGGCCGCAGCGTTTCTGGAGGAGCAGGCCGCGCGTTGGCCGCTGGGGCCGGCTGAGCCGGAGATGGCGCCTGCTGCCGGCGATGGCCGGGGCCGGGTGCCCGATGCGCAGCTGCGGCTGCTGATGCAGCTGTTCGCCCAGCGCGAGCATGCCGAGGTCAGTCAGTTGGCGGGGTCGCTGGTTCGCCAGTATCCCAGGAGCGGCTTGGTCTGGAAGCTCAAGGCGGCAGCCGATCATGCGAACGGCCGCATCGAGGCGGCCCTGCAGTCAGCGCGCCAGGCAGCCGTTCTGCTGCCGCGCGATGCCGAGGTGCAGTTCAACCTGGGTGGTATCTGCCTGCAGGCAGGCCACGCGGCCGAGGCCGAGCGTGCGATGCGCGCGGCTTTGGCGCTGCGGCCGCATTGGACCCAGGCTTTCTCGCATCTGGGCGATGCACTTTGTGCCCAGGACCGTACCGAAGACAGCCTGCCCTGCTATGTGAACGCGCTGCTGCTCGATCCCGAGGATGTGGACACGCTGTCCCGGCTGACCGCTGCGCTGCAGAAGACCGGACGGCTGCAGGAATGTGCGCAGTTCCTGGTGCTGCTCATGCAGCAGCGGCCCGAGGACCTGCGCTTGTGCCTGGCCAGCGCCCATGTGCTGGGCGAGGCTGGCTGGGAGCTGCAGGCGGAAACGGCCTATCGCATGGCGCTGCAGCTCGATCCCGGCAGCCTGGAACTGCTGCTGCATCTGGCGTTGCTGCTGTGTGCCGGCGGCCGACTGGGGGAAGCCGAAACCTGCTTGCGCAAGGCGCTGCAATTGCGTCCCGACAATGCGGTGCTTCTCTGCGAAACGGCCTTCACGCTGTTCGCCCAGAAGAAGTGGGATCAAGCGTTGGAACTGCTTGAAGAAGCGCTGCGCATTCAGCCTGATAGCGCTCGCGCACAGATCATCCGTTGCCACGTGCTGCTTGAAACCCGTGATCTGCCCCGGCTCGACCAGGCGCTGACGGCCGCGCTGGAGCGCTTGCCCGGTGACCGGGAGCTGATGTTCCAGCGTGCCGCCTACTGGGACCGCTGCGGTGACGCCGCGCGCCACATGCAACAGCTGGATGAACTGGTGAGGCTGCACCCGGACTACGAGCCCGCCTACAGCGCGCGCCTGTTCGCCATGATCCATTCTCCTGAGGCCAGTGCAGCCTCGGTGGGCCGGGCCAACCGCGAATATGGCGCGCTCATGCGGTGCCACTCCGCGGGGCAGCAAGGGACCGGGCATGACAATGCCCGCGACCCCGGCAAGACATTGCGCCTGGGCTTTGTGTCCGGCGATCTTCGCGCCCATGCGGCCGCCAAGTTCTTCCTGCCGGTGATGCGCGAGCTGTCCCGGCATGGCGACCTGGTGTGCGTTGCCTATTGCAACAACGAGATCCACGATGAAGTCACCAAGGAGTTCCAGGGCCTGTTCCAGCTGTGGCGCGGTATCCGGGATATGAATGTGCAGTCGCTGTCGAACCTGGTGCGGGCCGACGGCATCGATATCCTGATCGATCTGAGCGGCCACACGCGCGGGCACCGGCTGGATCTGTTTGCCGCCAAGCCTGCGCCGCTGCAGATGACCTGGATAGGCAACCCCGGCAGCACGGGCCTGGAAAGCATGGACTACATCGTGCTCAGCGACCTGATCCTGGAAGATGAACTGCTCAAGACCCAGCTGACGGAGCGGCTGATGCGTGTTCCGCTGGCATATGTCTTCGACGGAGGCATCCACCAGGAGGCCGTGGCGCCACTGCCGGCGCTGCGCAACGGGCATTTGACGTTTGGCTCCTTCAACCGCCTGTCCAAGATCAACCGCAAGGTGGTTTCTGTCTGGGGTGAGGTGCTGCGCACCCTGCCCACGGCGCGGCTGAAGATCGCGGCCTGCTCCCGTTCCGGTCCTCCGCAGCACCTGCGTGACTGGCTGGCCCAGGAGGGCGTGGCCGCGCAACGCGTCGATTTTGTGGAGCAGATGGGATTCGAGCACTATCTGCAGGCCCACCATGACATAGATATCTGCCTGGATACTCTGCCCTTCACGGGCGGAGTGGTCACCAACCACGCACTGTGGATGGGCGTGCCCACGCTGACGCTGATGGGGGAGCTGCTGGCGGGGCGGCAGTCGGCCGAAGTGATGGCTCGTGTGGGCCTGGACCAGGGCTTTGCAGCGCGGGACCTGGCGCAATTGCTGGACCAGGCTGCGTACTGGCAGGCACATTTGCAGCAGCTGCAGCAGATACGCCAGGGGCTGCGCGCACGCCTGCAGGACCTGGAGCCGCAACAGGCGGATATCGTGGCGCGCTCGGTGGCGATGGGGATGCGCCAGGCCTGGGCCCGCTGGTGCCAGGGACAGGAGCCTGTGGATCTGCGTGTCTCCTATGAGGATCTGGGTCTGGCCGCTCCCGTGGCCCCCGTTTTGTAACAGCGAATCAGGCACCGCGCGGATGGGCCATGCCGCGCGGTGCAAAAAATCTTGTGAAGTCCCCCTAAAGTTCGCCGGGGCAGCTCCGAAAACCAACTCAGCAGAGGGACAAAAAGTCCTGAGCCCACCAAAAGCCGCGTAATTCGATGTGAAAGCGGCCGATGGTCGGATTGGGCCGCCGCCGCCCGCCTTGCGATAAGCGAGGGCACCGTGGCGGCGACGTAACTGACTTTACTAGGAGTTGTCACCATGGCCATGTCTATCAACACCAACGTGCAATCGCTGAACGCCCAGCGCAACCTGGCTACTTCGCAAAGCTCGCTGTCCACCACCATGCAGCGCCTGTCCTCCGGCCTGCGCGTCAACAGCGCCAAGGATGACGCCGCTGGCCTGGCCATCGCAGAACGCATGAATGCCCAGGTCCGCGGCATGAACGTGGCAGTGCGCAACGCCAACGACGGCGTGTCGATGGCCCAGACCGCTGAAGGCGCCCTGTCCAAGGTGACCGACGCTCTGCAGCGTATGCGTGAACTGGCTGTGCAGGCCCGTAACGGCACCAACGGCGCCAAGGACCAGGTTTCGCTGAACAAGGAATTCGTCGAGCTGGGCAAGGAAATCGACCGCGTGATCAAGGGCGCTGATTTCAACGGCAAGAAGATTCTGAGCACCGACTCCGGCGCCATCAACTTCCAGGTCGGCGCCAACACCTCGGCCAACGACTCGATCACGGTCACCACGAGCAACCTGGGCACGAACACCGACATCACGGCCATCACCAGCGCCTCGATCGGCTCCAACGCCACCACGGCTCTGGACGCTACCGCCCTGGCCACCGTGATCTCCAACCTGGACACGGCTCTGGACACGGTCAACTCCGAGCGCGCCGTGCTGGGCGCCACGCAGAACCGCTTCGAGGCCGTGGTCTCGAACCTGCAAGTGGCTTCCGAGAACACCGCTTCGGCCCGTAGCCGCATCATGGATGCCGACTTCGCTTCGGAAACCGCCAACCTGAGCCGCTCGCAGATCCTGCAGCAAGCCGGCACGGCGATGGTGGCCCAGGCCAACCAGCTGCCCCAGGGCGTTCTGGCCCTGCTGCGCTGATCGTAGTACGAGTCCGGCTGCCTTCCCAAGCAGGAGGCGGCCGGAATTCTCCAAACCCCAGGCATCTGCCTGGGGTTTTTTTTATGGCCGAAAGAGTGGGCGAAGAGGGTGTTCGAAGGGTGAATTGGCGCCGGATCATGGGCTTTATCGGCGCTTTGGCGCAGGGGCTTTTCCGCACAATCGTTGGCATCAGATAGGCAGAGCTGGAAGTCCTGGCGTGCTTTCTGGCGTTCTGGCGGCTTGGGGTCGTCGAACGGTTGGCCATTGTTCATGCCTAACGAGGAGCTGCCCCATGGCATCCATCATCAACACCAATCTTGTTTCGCTTAACGCCCAGCGCAATCTCAGCACATCCCAGTCGTCGCTGAGCACGACCATGCAGCGCCTGTCTTCGGGTCTGCGTGTCAACAGTGCAAAGGACGACGCGGCGGGTCTGGCCATTGCCGAGCGCATGAACGCTCAGGTACGCGGCATGAATGTGGCCATGCGCAATGCCAATGACGGCATTTCCATGGCGCAGACGGCCGAAGGCGCGCTGGGCAAGCTCAGCGACAACCTGCAGCGCATGCGTGAGCTGGCCGTGCAGGCCGCCAACGACACCAACGGCACGACGGACCGTGGTTCGCTGGACAAGGAGTTCCAGCAACTGGCACAGGAAATCGCCCGTATCGTCGGCAGCACGAGCTTCAACGGCCGCCAACTGCTGGACAACAATAATGCCACCGTGTTCCAGGTGGGGGCAAATACCGGCGCCGACAACCAGATCACGATCATGGCCGTCAACCTGACGGGCACAGCACCGGGCGGTTTGGATATCACGACCGGTACGCCTCCTTCGCTGGGTGGAGCTCTGGGTTCTCTGCTCGGTGCAGGCAGCTCGGCTCCTGATGCGCGCCTGTCCATGGCTGCCATCGATACGGCGCTGGACCTGGTCAACAACACGCGCGCCACCTTCGGTGCCGCACAGAACCGCTTCGAAGCCGTGATCTCCAACCTGCAGGTGGCTGCAGAGAACACCGCATCCGCACGCTCGCGCATCATGGATGCCGACTTTGCCGCCGAAACCGCGAACCTGAGCCGCACGCAGATCCTGCAGCAGGCCGGCACAGCCATGGTGGCTCAGGCCAACCAGCTGCCCCAGTCGGTGCTCAAGCTGATCCAGTAAGAGGGAGCCAGGGGGGCTTTTGAGCCTGGCTGCGCGGGGCGTGGCCAAGAAAAGCCTCAGGTTCCAGAAAAACCGGTCGATAAGATACCGGGGGATGCTCTCGGGCATTTGGTGTGCGTGTTCGCAAGGACGCGCTCTGCGCTATGGCGCGGAGGTGTTCTGCACTTAGAAAGGGATGGTCATGGCCACCTTGAGTTCAGCTGGCATCAGCGGCAGCGGCCTGGACGAGACGATGATCGCCAAACTGGTGGCCCTGCAAAGGCAGTCACTGGTTCCGCTTCAGCAAAAAGCGTCTGTCCTGGATTCCAAGATATCCACGTTCGGGCAGATCAAATCCCTGATGTCCACGCTTCAGGACGCGGCCACTTCCCTGGCCGACGCTGATACGTGGCGTTTATCCAATGCCACCTCGACCAATACGGCCGTGACTGCCACGGTGACGGATGCCAATGCACTGCCCGGATCTTCGGTGATCTCGGTGACGCAACTGGCGCGCAGCCAGTCCGTGGCGACCGGTGTCATGCCGACGGCCACCCAGTTCGGGGCTGGCAAGCTCACCATCACCATGGGCAGCTGGGACAAGACTGGCGACCAGTTCAGCAATCCCGGCACTCCCGTGGAGATCGATATCGCGGCTGGTGCCAAGCTGGAAGACGTGGTCCAGGCCATCAATAGCAAGGGCACGGGCGTGGTGGCGTCGGTGCTCAAGGATGCCCAGGGTGAACGCCTGGTGCTGCGCTCGCGTGCCACGGGTGCCGATGCCGGCTTCACGGTCGGTGCCAGCGGCGATTCCAGCCTGTCGGCCCTGGCCTTCAACGGCAAGGCAACCACGGGCTCCGTGGCGCAGTACGCCCAGAATGCCGAGATCAATGTCAACGGCATCACGGTGCAATCGACCACCAACGAGTTCAAGCAGACCGTGCCTGGCCTGAACATCACCGTGAACCAGGTGACGGCGGCGGCCACCCCGGTGACGGTGACGGTGTCCTCGGACACTGAGGGCATGAAGAAGAAGATCCAGGCCTTCATGGATGCCTACAACGGACTCAATGACGCGTTGGCCAGCTCAACCAAGTACGACGCCGAAAGCAAGGCCGCCGGCGTGCTGCAGGGCGACTCCACCACGGTGGGCATGACCAACAGCCTGCGCAGCGTGGTCTCGGGTACGGTTGCTGGCGCAGCGGACACGCTCAAGCGTCTGTCGGACATGGGCATTCAGATCCAGAAGGGCGGCAAGCTGACCTTCGGCACGACGGCAAGCGACAAGACCAAGCTCGATGCAGCACTGAAGGACCCCGAGTCCATGAGCAAGATGTTTGCTGCAGTGGGAACGGACGGGCAGCCTGATACGCAGGGCCTGGCCGCGCGCATGAAGGATTTCACGCGCAAGGCGCTGGAATTCGATGGCACCTTCGACACCAAGAGCAAGAGCCTGCAGGAGCTCAAGAAGAGCAACGGCAAGTCCCAGGACCGGATCAACGACCAGGCCGATTCGCTGGAAAAGCGCCTGCGTGAGCAGTACGCGTCGCTGGACAAGAAGATGAGCGGCTACTCGGCGCTCAGTGCCTACATGAACCAGCAGGTTTCCCAGTGGAATAAATAAATAGGAGCCATGCGGAGCGGCGGTCGTGTTTTCTGTAACCAATGCCCGGTGCCTCTAAATTTTCAGGCATTGCAGCCGAAGAACAAGACATCAAGGAAACGAACATGTACACATCGCTCAACCGCCGTGCTGCAAGTGCCTACGCCCAGGTCGGCGTCCAGTCGTCCGTGGACGGCGCATCGCCCCACCAGCTGATCCAGCTGCTGTTCGATGCGCTCGAAAAAGCGCTGAACGCGGCCAAGGGAGCCATGCAGCGTGGCGACATCGGTGAGAAGGGTGTGCAGATCGGCAAGGCCGTGCGCATTCTGGAAGAAGGCCTGAAGGCCTCCGTCAATCCCGATGAAGGTGGCGAGCTGGCCCAGAACCTGATTTCCGTCTACGACTACAGCATCACCCAGCTGACGCTGGCCAATCTGCGCAACGACACGGCGCTGCTGCAAAGCGCGCAGGATGTGCTGGCTCCGATTGCCCATGGTTGGCGCGACATCGCCAACGCGCCAGCCGTTGCCGGGACCTAGAAATGGAGCTGACATTGATTGACTTTTACCGGGCCATAGAAGACAGCAGCGCCAAGATGCTGCAGGCCGCACAGAACAAGGATTGGGAGGGGGTGACGCGCTACGAGGGCACTTGTGCCGTGCTGATCGAGCAGCTGCGGCTCAAGTCGCATGACGAGCCGCTGGCGCCCGATCAGCGCAAGGAGAAGGCCCGCATCATGCAGCGCATCCTGCGCAACGATGCCCAGATCCGCACGCTGGCCGAGCCCTGGCTGGCACAGTTCGAGCACATGTTCGACGGCCAGCCCCACGCCATGCATTGAGCAGGGCAGATCGGCAGGAGCAGCATCCGCAGCCTTCCTGCCGGCCAAAAAAAAACCGCCTGATGTTCAGGCGGTTTTTTTATGGGCGGAATCTGCGGATGCCAGGGGCGGCTGAGGCTTCCCACCCGGCTGCTGTGGACTGATCAGGCCGCAGGCGCGGGCTGCACCTGCAGTTCGCTGAGCATGCGCAGCAGGATGCGGTTCACGTCCTCGATCTCGAAGGCGTGTTCTTCGCGCAGCTGGCGAATCGGTGCGGGATCGTCGGACTCCAGCGCAATGGCCATGAGCAAGGCTGGCGCGTAGGGGCCGGTGCGCGTCACTGCGGCGTCGAAGACGCGCTCGGACACGGGAATGCGGCGCAGCGCGGTGGGCAGGGGCTCGCCCAGCAGCTGGTCCAGCTGCGAGAGCAGGCCCAGCAGATAGACCTCGCGCTGCAGGTCGTGGCTGATGCCGGCCTCGATCAGTCGCTCGGTCAGGCTGGCGCGCAGCCGGATGGCGGTGCGCACGGGCACCAGGCTGGGCTCGGTGCATGCGTGGGGCAGCTGGTCGGACAGCCAGCGCTGCAGCGTGCCGTATCCCAGCATCACCAGGCCGCGGCGCAGCGAGTCCACATTGCCCCGCAGGCCCAGGGCTGCGGAGTTGGTGTAGAGCATGAAGCGATAGGCCAGGATGGGGTCCTCGCCCAGGATCTGCTCGAAGGCCTCGATCGATTGCTCGGCATCGACGGCGCGCATCAGTGCGAGCACGGTGTCGCGGCTGGGCAGGGCGGCGTGATGGCGCTGGGCATGCAGCGTATCGGCCACGGGCCAGCCGGCGATGGCGCCCGCATGGAAGCTGTCCAGGCACAGATCGGTCAGGGCCAGGCTGTCCAGCCCCTCGTACATCTGGCCGCCCAGAAGTTGCAGGGGCGGCAGGGTGGGCGCGGGCCTGGCGGCCTGCTTCAGGGCCTGCAGCTTGGTCGGTGCCTGGGCTGCCTGCGCGGCCTGTTGCAGCGCAAGCGCTGTCTGGTTTTGCATGCCAGAAGCGCCTTCGGGCGGCAGGTGCAGCAGGCTGCTGGCAAACCAGTGGGCGGCCTGGGCGTCGGGCACATCGGACAGTGGCCCGCGCCACACCAGCATGAGGCCGCGCGCATGGGCCTGGCGCACCAGATCGTAGATGGCGGAGTCCTGCAGCCAGTCGCCGCGCACTTCGATCCAGGGGCTGCCCTTGGAGGCGTTTTCCAGCAGGTCGCACAGCACCTGGCGCGACTGGGGCGACAGCAGTACCGGCGGCGACTGCGTGCCCCAGGTCTCGCGCAGTATGCGCAGCAGGTGGGCCACGTCGGCCTGGACGCCGGGTTCCTCGTGAAGATAAAGCTGCACGCCCGCCAGACGGCGGGCCTGGTTCCAGAGCGGCCTATAGCCGAGGGTCAGAGAGCTCAGGACGGACTGGACCATGGATGCATGCGCGGGTGGCTATCAGTTGATGAAGTTGAACAGTGACAGTTTCTGGATCGAGGCATAGGACTGCAAGGCAGCCTGCATGCCCACCTTCTGCATGTCCACATCGGAGAGGGCCTTGATCATATCGATGTCTTCGGCCCGCGAACGCGCTGCTTCCTGCTGGTCCGCCTGGTTCTTCATGTCGTCTTCAAGGCGGTCGGCGCGGTTGAGCTGGTCGCCGGCGAAGCTGCGCATGGCCTGGACACGGCTCATGCCGGCATCGAGTTCATTGAGGCCGCGTGCCAGCCCTTGCTGCAGGCCGCCAGGGTCCGTGCCGCCGTTCTTGACTGCGGAAATCACGCCGTCGAGCACACTGAACAGGTCGGTGCGCTGGCTGGGCGCCAGCTTGAAGGTGTCGCCGGTGGCCGGGTTGCCCGAAATGCCGACGGACATGCCGTCCACGGTGAGTTTGCCGTCGGCGGGGAAGGCCGTACCGGCGGGAACCTTGTTGGTTGTGGTGCCCCCGGGGGCGGGCAGGGGGTTGAAGGCGTCGATGCTATAGGTGACGGCGTTGGTGACCGGGTCCTTGACGAAGGCAATGGTGTAGGTGTCACTGGTCAGTTGACTGGGATCCGTTACGGTACCCAGGCTCGCGTAGGCGGAACTGCCGGCCACCGACTGGCGCGAGACGGAAAACACGCCGTTGCCCGTAGGCACGTTCATCCAAGTCGAGAACCCGTCCAGCGCGATCGGCAGCCCGTTCTCGCCGCCTGTGCTCTGGCCTGCCTGCAGCTGGGAGCTCGCGCCAGGCGTGGCGCTGGTCAGGGGGTCTTCCTTGCTGCCCAGTCCCCGGAAGAGAGGCATGCCATTGGAGTCCTTGGCATTGGCGTAGCTCAGGACCTGGTCGCGCAGGCTTTGGAGTTCCTGCACCAGCGCATCACGGGCCTTTTGGTCATAGGAGCCGTTGCCTGCCGCCAGGATCTTGTCGCGGAAGTCCTTGAGTGCGTCCTGGGCCGTACCCAGCTTGGATTCGCCCTGGGCGATCACATCGCGCTGCAGGCCCAGCACGCGCTGGTCGTTTTCGGAGCGGGAGATGCGCGTGAGTGCGCGTTCGGCCTGTGCGGCGGCCACGGGGTCGTCGCTGGCGCGCACTACGCGCTTGCCGGAGGTGGTCTTTTCCATCAGGTCCACCAGACTCGTGTTGCGCGAGTTCAGGTTGTTGATGGTGCTTTCGTACATGTTGGCCGTGCCAATGCGGGAGATGCTCATGGTGGAATGCTCCTGTCCTGTGATCAGCGGCCTACGGTCTGCAGAACGCTGTCGAAAATGCTTTGCGCGACCTGCAGCATCTTGGCCGAGGCCTGGTAGGACTGCTGGTACTGCAGCAGCTTGGCGGCCTCTTCGTCGAGGTTCACGCCCGAGACGGCCGTGCGGTCCGCCTCCAGGTTCTTGGCAATGGTCTCGGACAGCTTGGCCGCGTACTGCGCGCTCTGCGTGCGCGTTCCGACCTGGGCCATGGCGGTGGAAAAACCGTCGCTCAGCGTGGTCGAGCCATCGAAGAGCTTGCTGTCGCGCAGGGCCAGGAAGGAGCTGGCATTGCCCGCATCGCGCTGATAGGCCGTGCCGTACTGTGGGTCGGTGGCCTTGCCCAGCGTGACCTTGTCGCTGGTGGTTCCGTTGATGGCGGGCGTGCCGGTGATCTTGACCTGCAGGCCCGGTGCCAGCTGGATCGGCTGGCCGGAGGTGTAGAGGCCGGTGGCGGGAATGCCGCCTGCCGGTGCCGGGGTGATGGTGTATTCCAGCTGACCGGCGGCGTTCTTGCTGAACGACACCTCGGCGCCGGCAAAGCCTGCCAGGCTGAAGCCGGCACTGACCTGGATGCCGCCCATTTGCAGGGTTGCATCGCCCAGCGATTTGATGCTGGCCGCCACGGGGTTGGCCACGGCCAGGTCGTTGGGCGAGTGCACGGCGGCCTGGATGTCGTGGGCGCCCGCCGCCATGGGGCGGAACAGCACGGTGTTGCCCGACACGCCTTCGGCCTTGAGGTCGAAGCGCAGGCCGTCGATCTCCTTGGAGCTCAGGTCGGCCATGTTGGTGAAGTCCGTGACCTTGCCGTCCGACAGGCGGATGACCTTGCCTGCTGGTGCCGTGCTGCCGAAGACGATCTGGTAGTCGGATGCCTTGAGCTGGCTGGAGTCGACCACCGTGGTCGTCGGCGTGGTGGCGCCTGTCCACTGCGCGCCCGTGGTCGAGCCGTTGCTGACCATGGACAGCTTGAACAGATTGCTGCCGCTTTGTCCCGACAGCGTCAGGCCCAGGTTGTTTTGCTCGTTCAGCGAGTCGCCAATGGCCAGGGCCATGCGGCCCAGCAGGTTGCGGCCCTCGGTCAGGTCGCTGCCCTGGAACTGCAGCAGGCCGGCGATCTCGCCGCCACCCAGCATGGAGGGCGTCAGTTCCACGTTCTGGCCGCCGGGCTGCTGGAAGTACAGGGCCATCTTGCCGCTGCCCGGGAACTCGGTGGCTTCCTTGAGCGTGAGCTGGGCGGAATTGGGTCCCAGCACCAGCGGCTGGCTGCCGCCCACGAACAGGCTGATGCTGCCGTCGTCCGCAGGGATCTGGCTGGTCTGCACGTATTTGTTGATGTTGCGCACCAGCTGGTCGCGCTGGTCCAGCAGGTCGTTGGGCGTCTGGCCCGAGGCGATGGAGCGGCTGATCTGCGCATTGAGCGTGGCCACCTGGCCGGCTAGGCTGTTGACCACGGTCACATCGTTGCCCATCTGCTGCTTGGCGCTGTAGTCCAGCTCGTCCAGCTGCGCCGATGCCGAGCGAAAGCGCGCCGCCAGCTCGTTCATGCGCGTGAGCACCACCTGGCGCGCCGACGGGTCGGTGGGCGCACCGGCCACGTCGCCGAACGAATTCATCATGTCGGTGATCGCCGCGCCCAGGCCAGTCTTGCCGCCGCCGAACACTTCCTGCATCTGCGCCAGCGAGGTGGCACGCGCCGAGTCGGCCGCCGACACGGCGCTGGCCGTGGCTGCCTGGCGGTTGAGCAGGTCATTGAAGTTGCGCAGGATGGTGTTCACATCCACGCCATTGCCGATGTAGCCGCTGCCCATGTTCTGGCCCGGCGAGGTCTGGAAGGCCACGCTCTGGCGCGAATATCCGGCCGTGTTGACGTTGGCGATGTTGTGGCCTGTGGTCTGCAGGGCGATCTGGTTCGCCATCAGGGCACGGGACCCGACGTTCAAAAGGCTCATGACGTGTTCTCTGGTTAGGCTTGGGCACGTGCCGCGCTCTGCACGGCGCTCTGGATGGCGCGGCTGAGCTTGCTGGCGTATTCGGGATCGGTGGCGTAGCCGGCTTTCTGCAGCTCGGTCGCATAGGCCAGGGCCGAGTCGGTCTTTCCCATGGCTTTCTCGTAGCGCGGATTGCTGGTGATCAGGCGCGCGTAGTCGCGGAAGGACTCCTCGTAGGAGTCGTAGGCGCGGAACTTGGCCGTGACCTTGCGCGCCACGCCGTCGATGTATTCGGTGGTCGTGACCTCGGCGACCTTGCCCGTCCAGCCCTTGCCGGCCTTGATGCCGAACAGGTTGTGGGCATTGCTGCCATTGGCATTCTTGATTTCGCTCTTGCCCCAGCCGGTCTCGTGTCCGGCCTGGCCCAGCATGAAGGCGGCCGGAATGCCGCTTTCCTGCGCCACGCGTGCAGCGGCGTCGCCATGGTGGGCGACGAAGTTGTCACGGCCTTTGGGCGCGGGCGCGTAGGCGTTGACGGACTGGGCCGCGCTGCTGCGGCTGCCGCTCCAGGCGCCTGTGGTGCCATTGGCGCTGCCGGCCGTGCTGCGCCAGGCGATGCGGCTCATGCTCAGTGTGGAGGGCACGGAGATCTCGGCATCCTCGGCGGCTTCCGAGCCCATGGTGCGGGCCAGCTGGCGCGTGATGGCATCCGACAGGCCGCCGGGCTGGCCCGACATGGCCACCGACAGCTGCTGGTCCAGCATGTCGGTGCTGAGGTTGCCCTGTGCGCTGTCCAGCAGGCCGGACTTCATGGTGGCCTCGCGCATGCTCTTGATCATCTCGCGCATGAACAGCGATTCCAGCTGCTTGGCGGTTTCCTTCGCGGCCTGCGGACTGTTCTCGCCGGCCGCGAATTTGAGTGCGTTGAGGGATCGGGCGTCGGCCGCCAGCGCATTGCTGGCCGCAGTCTGCGATCCGTTGGGAAGTGCGATGCTCATATCACCTCCAGTTCGGCGTTGAGGGCGCCTGCTGCCTTGATGGCCTGCAGGATGGCCAGCAGGTCCTGGGGCGTGGCGCCCAGCGTGTTGAGTGCGCGCACCACGTCGGTCAGTTGCGGGGAGCCGGGCATGTTGATGATGTTGCCGGGCTCCTGCTTGATCTGGATGTCGGACTTCTGGGCCACCACGGTCTGGCCCTGCGAGAAGGCGCCCGGCTGGCTGATCACCGGCGTGGTGCTGATGGTGATGGCCAGGTTGCCATGCGCGATGGCGCAGGGGCCCAGGGTCACGGCCTGGTTGAGCACGATGGAGCCCGTGCGTGCATTGATCACGACCTTGGCCGAGGGCTTGGAGGTCTCGATCGGCATCTCCTGGATCTCGGCGATCATGCGCACGCGCGATCCCGGGTCCTGGGGCGCGGACACGCGCACGGTGCGCCCGTCCAGCGCCTGTGCCACGCCCTGGCCCATGCGCTGGTTGATGGCGCGCACCACCTTGTCGGCGGTCTGGAAATCGGTGGCGTTCAGGCCCAGCGTGATGCTGTCGCCTTCATTGATCGGGGTGGGTACGGCGCGCTCGACCTGGGCGCCCTGCGGCACGCGGCCTGCGCTCAGGTGGTTGATCTGCACCTTGGAGCCGCCGGCCGAGGCGCCGGCGCCGCCGACCACGAGGTTGCCCTGGGCCAGCGCATAGATCTCGCCATCGGCGCCGCGCAGCGGCGTGGCCACCAGGGTGCCGCCCTTGAGCGACTTGGCATTGCCCACGGAGGAGACCACCACGTCGATGGCCTGGCCCGGCTGGGCAAAGGCCGGCAGTTCGGCGGTGACGATCACCGCCGCCACGTTCTTGAGCTGCAGCTGGCCCGAATTGCCTGTGGCGGGCAGCGAGATGCCCATCTGCTCCAGGTAATTGGCCAGGGCCTGCTTGGTGTAGGGCATCTGGGTGGTCTGGTCGCCCGTGCCGTCGAGGCCGACCACCAGACCGTAGCCGGTCAACTGGTTGCTGCGCACGCCCTGGATGGCAGCGACCTCTTTGATGCGTGTTGCATGCGCCGGCAGGGTCAGCATGCTGGCGCCAAGGGCGGCTGCAACCCAGAAGGGGCGCTGCGCTTGGCGCAATGTCAGGAGCATGGACAGTACTTTCATGCTGTCCATTCTCCGGAGAATCAGAACGGCATAACGTTCAAAAAGAACCGGGACAACCAGCCAATTGACTGCGCTTCCCCGGCCTGTCCGCGGCTGCGCGATTCCACGCGCACATTGGCCACCTGGGTCGATGCGACCAGGCTGCCGGGCTGCATCGTGCGCGGGTCCACCGTGCCCGTGAAGCGCAGCACATCCACGTTGTGGTTCACGCCGATCTGCTTTTCTCCGGCGATCACCAGATGGCCGTTTGGCAGCACATCGACCACCGTCGTGCTGATGGCGCCCGTGAACGTGTTGTCGCTCGACGTCGAGCCCGAGCCCGTGTAGTCGTTGTTGTTGTTGAAACCGATGTTCGAGCGGTCCTTGAGATTGGCCAGCGCATTGCCCGAGAACAGCGGCAGCGCAGAAATCCCCGCCGTGGTCTTGTTGGAGCGCTTCAGGCCCGAATCCGACTTCTGGCTGGCCGTCACGCGCTCCACGATCTGCACCGTCACCATGTCCCCCACCAGGCGCGCGCGCCGGTTCTCGAAGCCGGGACGGTAGCTGGCGGCATTGAACAGGCTGCCCGTAGGGCTGCCCGCCACGGGCGCGGCCGGCATCAGCACCGGAGGCGCAGTGGACGGCATGTCCACCGGCGGTGGGTCATTGAGCGTCGTGCAGCCCGACAGGACTGCCGCCAGCGCCAGGCACGTGCCCGTCGCGGAAAGGGAGAAGGTTCGTTGGGTCATGGCGATGTTCCCGGGTTCAATGGTTCATGGCTGCGCATGCAGACCCCACCCTCGAGAACTGGCATGTCCCAGCCCAGGGACACCGAGGAAGGGCCGCCCCGCACCGAGGGTGTCGTCCCCCTCCCGCGCAGCGAGAGAGGGGGAAGCGGCGAAGCCGCTCAGGGGGAGAGATCGATTACAGCTGCGCCAGCTTGGCCAGCATCTGGTCCGAAGTCGTGATGGCCTTGGAATTCATTTCATAGGCGCGCTGGGTCTGGATCATGGTCACCAGCTCCTGCACCACGTTCACGTTCGAGCCTTCCAGGTAGCCCTGCTTGATCATGCCCATGCCGTTGACGCCGGGCTGGCCCTGCTGGGGCTGGCCCGAGGAAGCGGTCTCGGTGAACAGGTTCTGGCCACGCGGCTCCAGGCCGGCCGGATTGATGAACTGGCTCATGGCGATATTGCCCACCTGCTGGGGCGCGGCCTGTCCGGCCATGGTCACGCTGACCACGCCCTCGGGGCTAATCGACACCTTGGTCGCGCCCTGGGGAATGGTCACGCCGTTGGCGATGGGCATGCCGCTGGCTGTCACCAGCTGGCCCTGCGCATCGACCTGGAAGGAGCCGTCACGGGTATAGGCCGTCGTGCCGTCGGGCATGTTGACCTGGAAGAAGCCGTTGCCGTCGATGGCCACGTCCAACGCATTGTTGGACTGCTGCAGGGCGCCCTGCAGGAAATTGCGCGAGGTGGCCACCGTGCGCACACCCAGGCCCAGGTGCAGGCCCGTGGGCAGCTGGTTCTGCTCGGTCGTCTGCGAGCCGGACTGGCGCAGGTTCTGGTAGATCAGATCCTCGAACACCGCGCTGGCGCGCTTGTAGCCCGTGGTCGAGACGTTGGCCAGGTTATGGGAAATCACGTCCAGCTGGGTCTGCTGGGCTTCCATGCCGGTCTTGGAGATGAACAGTGAATTGATCATGGCGTTTTCCTTTTCAGTGCTTTCAGCCGTTCATGCTCAAGAGTTGGCTGGCCGTCTTGTCATTGGTTTCTGCCGTCTGCAGCAGGCGCATCTGGGTCTCGAACTGGCGGGCGGCGGCAATCATGCCGACCATGGTCTCCACCGAGTTCACGTTCGAGCCTTCGATGGCGCCGGACAGCAGGCGTGCGTTCTCGTCGTTGGGCAGCGGATCGCCGTCGCCCGTGCGGAACAGGCCGTCATTGCCGCGCACCAGCGCGGTGTCCTCGGGCGGCGTGGCCAGCTTGACGCGGCCCACGGCCACGGGCAGCTGGTTGCCGGTCTTGGCGGTCAGCGTGCCGTCCGAGCCCAGCGTGATCGTGGACTCGGGGGGAATGTCGATGGGGCCGCCGCCGTCGGACAGCACGGCCTGGCCGTTGCTGTTGACCAGCTGGCCCTCGGGGGAGACTTCGAACACGCCGTTGCGCGTGTAGGCCTCCTGGCCATCCAGGCCCTGGACGGCGAACCAGGCGCGGCCCATGGCCATGGCGTCCAGTGCGCGGCCCGTGCGCTGGGTGGGTCCGGGCGTGTCCACGTAGCCGGAGGTCGCCTCCAGCGCGAACACGCGCGTGCCCGCGCCGCTGCCCTGCAGGGGCACGGAGCGGAAGGTGGACATTTCGGCCCGGAAGCCGTTGGTGCCGGCATTGGCCAGGTTGTGGGCCAGCACGGACTGACGCTGCGCCGCTGCGTTGGCGCCCGTCATGGATGTGTAGATGATGCGGTCCATGCCGGCTCTCCTGACTCAGTTCTTGGCTATCAGCGCAGGTTCACCAGGGTCGAGAAGACCTGGTCCTGGGTCTTGATGGTCTGGGCATTGGCCTGGTAGGCGCGCTGCGCGGTCATCATGTTCACCAGCTCGGCGGTCAGGTCCACGTTGGAGTCTTCCAGCGCGCCCGAGCGCAGCGAGCCGAAGGTGCCCGACTCGGCGGTGCCGTTCAGGGCCGGGCCCGAATCCGAGGTCTCCACCCACTTGTTGTCGCCCACGGCGCCCAGGCCCTGGGTGTTGGTGAAGGCGGCCAGGGCCAGCTGGCCCTCGGTGCGCGTCACGCCGTTGGAGTAGGTGGCCACGATGGAGCCATCGTTGCCGACATTGATGCCGGTGAGCGCGCCAGCGGTATAGCCGTCCTGCTTGAGGCTGCTGACCGCGAACTTGGTGCCGAACTGGGAGACATTGGAAAAGTCCAGCGTCACACTGACGGAGCCCGGGGTTGGCGAATTGGGATTGTTGGTCTGGATGGAGGCAACCGCAGGGCTGGGAGCGACTGTCTTGAGCTTGCCTGCAGCGTCAAAGGTCAGTGTTGCCAGCAAGGTCGCTGTCTTGGGCGGGTTTGCCGTAGGGTCATCAAGGCCGTCATAGACCTTCCAGGTATTGGCGGTCGCGTCCTTCTCGAAGTACATCTGCACAGGTGTGGCCACGCCTTGGCTGTCGTAGACATTGACCGATGTGCCATAGGTGGCGCGAGGAGTGGCCGGGATCGGTGGCGTTTTGGTGGCATCGCCTGCAGCCACGGTGGCACGGGCATCGAGGTTGAGATTCACGTCGATCTTGGTCGTGGTCTTGGCAGCGATCGGCTGGCCCGAAGGAAAGACCATGGGCACGGGCTGGCCGCCGGCCAGCACCTTGCCCGTGGTGGCGTCCACGGGGTAGCCCATGACGTTGTCGCCCTGCACGGTCTTGAGGTTGCCCTGCTTGTCCAGGCCGAAGTTGCCGGCGCGCGTATAGGCCGTGCTGCCGTCGGGCTGGCGCACGACGAAGAAGCCGTTGCCGTTGATGGCCACGTCCAGGTTGTTGCCCGTGGTGGTGATCGGGCCCTGGCGGAACTGCTGGGTCACGGCGGCCACATTGACGCCGATGCCGCTGTTCTGGCCGCTGGCCGAACCCACGGCGCTGGCCACGGCCTCGGCGAACTCGGCGCGCGAGGACTTGAAGCCCGTGGTGTTGGCGTTGGCGATGTTGTGGCCGATCACGTCCAGGTTCTTGCTGGCGGCGTTCAGACCCGAGAGGCCTTGTTGGAATCCCATGGTGTGCTCCTGCGATGTATTTGGGTGGATGGTGCGGGGGTCAGTACACGGCCTTGACGGAGGCGTAGGCGACGTTGGTGCCGTCGTCCAGCTCCAGCGTCAGCTTGCCGTCGGTGGTGCCTGTGGCGAGCACCGCATGGGGCGACAGCGTGGTCGAGGCCACGACCGTGTCGGCATTCGTGGCCTGCACCGTGTAGCGCAGCTGGCTGGCGTCGCCCGTGTACTTGCTGCCGTCCCAGGTGAAGTAGTTGCGGCCAGCGGTGCCGCTGCCCAGCTCGACGGTGTCCACCAGCTCGCCGCTGGCGGTGGTGATCTGCACCTTCACGTCGGCGGCCGGGCCTTCGAGGTCGAAGGCAGCCGTATAGGACTTTTCCTTGCCCACGCCCAGGGTGTTGCCTTCGGTCAGCACGGTGCGGCCGATCATCTGCGTGCCCTGCAGCACCTGCATGGCGGTGAACTGGCCGGCCATGCTTTCCATGGTCTTGTTCAACTGCTGGATGCCGGTGACGGTGTTGATCTGCGCCATCTGCGAGGTCATCTGCGCGTTGTCCATGGGATTCATGGGATCCTGGTTGTTCAACTGCGCGACCAGCAGCTTCAGGAAACGGTCCTGCGCCGCCGCGGGGTCGGTGGTCGAATTGCTCGTGGCGGACTTGTTGTTGATGTCGGCCGTGCTGGCGACGCTGCCTGCGCCATAGATCATGGGAGTGGCTCCTGGAAAGTGGTGCGGACGGGGCTCACTGGCCCATCTGCAGGGTTTTGAGCAGCAGCGACTTGGTCGTGTTCATGACCTCGACGTTGTTCTGGTAGGAGCGCGAGGCCGAGATCATGTTGACCATCTCGTCCACGGCGCTGACGTTGGAGTGCGTCACATAGCCTTCGGCATCGGCCAGCGGGTGCTGGGGGTCGTGGATGCGGCGGCCGGGCGTGTTGTCCTGGCTGATGGCGCTGACGCGCACGCCAGAGGAGCCTTCCTCGCCCATGGCCACGGTCTGGAAGACCACCTGGCGCGCCTGGTAGGCCTTGCCGTCGGGGCCGGCCACGGCATCGACGTTGGCCAGATTCGAGGCCACGACGTTCAGGCGCTGCGATTGGGCGCTGACGGCACTGCCGGAGATGCTGAAGATGGAGAACATTGACATGGGAAAGCTCCTGTGGTCTGTGGCGCCGGCTTACTGGCCCTGGATGGCCGACAGCATGGTCTTGGCCTGGCCGTTCAGAAAGCGCAGCGTGGCTTCGTAGCGCACGGCGTTGTCGACGAAGTTGGCGCGTTCGCGGTCCAGGTCCACGGTGTTGTTGTCCATGTTGGTCTGGGCCTGCACCGAGTAGCCGAGATGGCTTTGCGCGCTCTGCCCCGAGGCGGCGGCAGGCAGGGGAATGTGTCCGCCCTGGCTGACGCTGGCCAGCGTCATGGGCGAGGGGCCGGAGGTAACGGCCGTCAGCGCCTCGCGAAAATTGAAGTCGCGCGCCACATAGCCCGGGGTGTCGGCATTGGCGATGTTGCTGGCGATTGCACGCTGGCGCTCGGCGCGCAGCACCAGCGCCTTGCTCTGGAAGTCCAGTCGTTCAGTCATCTTGTCGAGCATGTCGGCCTCGCCCTCTGGGATTTGCGGTGATCGGTTGACGAAATGGCGGCAGCCCACGGACTGCGGCATGCGTCGATTATGGAAATCGGGCCCGAACGCTAAAGCGCGAAGAAAGCGCGTTTGCCTGCGCAGTTCGGCGCTTCGGAAAAGAGCGCTCGCCCTATATTTGCTGGCATCGCTCCAGGTGTCCCACCCATCCTGACGGGAGGCCGGAGCAAGTCAGGAGCCACAGCCATGCCGAACTTCAGCACCGCCCATTCGCCATCCGCCGTCCGAGCCCTCGCTCGCGCCGCCGCATGCGCTGCGCTTGCCGCTGGAGCGTCGCTGGCAGGCCCTGCCTTCGCGCAAAACGCTCCTGACGGTGCAGCCCAGCTCAGCCAGATCGGCCAGCGCTTTGCCGACGAGGCCCTGCAGCAAGGCATGGCCGGCGCGGGCGCCTTGCCCCTGCGCATGGAAGTGCAGATGGGCCAGCTCGATCCCCGCCTGCGCCTGGCCGCCTGCGCCAAGGTCGAACCCTATTTGCCCGCAGGCTCGCGCCTGTGGGGCCGTACCCGCCTGGGTCTGCGCTGCCTGCAGGGCGCCGTGGCCTGGAATGTGTTCCTGCCCATCACGGTCAAGGCCTGGGGGCCGGCCTGGGTGCTGCAAAACGGTGTGCCTTCGGGCCGCCCGCTGTCGGCCGACGATGCCGTCCAGGCCGAAGTGGACTGGGCCGAGGAATCGGCCGCCGTCTACGCCAACCAGCAGGACTGGGTGGGCCTGGTGGCCTCCCGCCCGCTGGCCGCAGGCCAGGCGCTGCGCCAGAACATGCTGCGCACGCCGGCGCTGTTCGCGGTGGGTGCCGAAGTGCGTGTGCTGGTCAACGGTGGTGGTTTTTCCGTCACATCGTCGGGCAAGGCCATGTCGGCCGCCGGCGAAGGCCAGACCGTGCGGGTTCGCATGGATAATGGCCGGCTCATCTCCGGGGTGGTGAATCCCGAGGGCGTGGTGCTGGTCCAGTAAAAAAACCTCAAGTTTTGTTCCAGGCAGTCGAAAGCTAGGCACAGCGCCTCACGCCGCCAGGGCGATTGGAGAATCAAGATGAAGATAGGTCAAAAACCGGAACTGCCCGCCGCTGCCTCCCAGGCCGCCGCCAAGCAGCCCAAGACAGCCAGCACCATTGCCACCGAGGAATCCTCCGCCCAGGCCCAGCCTGCCAAGGCGGCCGGTGTTCCCGTGTCGTTCTCGACCTCGGCCCGCGCACTGGACCAATCTGGTCGCGCCACGGCCGACTTCGATGCCAACCGCGTCAAGGAAATCCGCGAAGCCATTGCCAACGGCACCTTCCGCGTGAACGCCGACGCCGTGGCCGACAAGCTGCTGGCCAACTCCGAAGAATTCCTCTCGCACTCGCGCGTCTGAGCGCGGGTTCGGTTCTTTCTCGGTTTTCCTTCCGGCGCGAGCACGCGCTTTCTTTTTTCAGCAAGGCCTGTCCCATGACTCTCAGCGAGATGCTCGATTCCCTGGACGCGGTGGTCCGGATGGTGTCCGCCTCGCTGCAATCGAAGGATGCGGTCGCGCTGGAGCAGTCCAGCACCCGGCTGCGCGATGCCATGGCGGCGTTCTCCGAGCTGGCCCGGCGCTTCAGCGCGGCCGACTGGACGCAGGAGCTGCGCGAACGCGCCCAGGCGCTGGGCGAGCAGATGGCCATGCAGCGCGACCAGCTGGCACGCATGGCCGTGGTGGCCCAGAGCCAGGCGGCGGCGCTGATTCCCCAGACTTCGGACCAGGCCACGTATGGACGCGACCTGTATGGACATCCCCATGCCGGACCGGGCAAGGCGCGCATCTACCACTCGGCCAGCTGAAGCCGCGTCCCTTTTTTCTCTCTCTTCTCTCTTCTCTCTTCCCGCTGCTCAACCCTCCGGCATCCGTGCCCGAGGGTTTTGTCTTTTCCGGGCTGGGATTCGGTTGAATGAATCTGCGCGGAGGGCGCAGGCATGGCTGGAGCTTGGGCGTACCCATCCATGCGCGGGATGAGGCTGCGCTTGGTCAAAGAGGTGGAGGCGGGGGAGTGCTGGATGGCCGTGCGCAGGAAGGGCGGCCAGGAATGAGGGACGGCCAGAGGCCGGATCCGGGGAAAACGAAGCAAGGACCCTGAAGACGGCAAGATCCGAAATGCGCGGAAATGACGCTGCCATGCAATGGCAATGGCAATGGCAATGCAAGCGCAATGGCGCGCGCAAATCCCGTTCGGTCTGCGGTTTGCGGTCTGCGATCTGAGGAGGCAAAGAGGGTCCGGCCGGGGCCGGACGTCCTCACACCTGCATGTTCATCACGTCGGTATAGGCCTGCACGAGCCGGTTGCGCACCTGCATCGTGGCCTGGAAGCCGATCTGCGCCTTTTGCATGGCGATCATGGTTTCTTCGAGGCTGACGGCCGGGTTCTCCAACTGCACCTCACGCTGCAGCTGGCTGGAGTTGTTCTGGGCTGAACTGACGGACTGCAGCGCGCCTTGGAGGGCCTGGCTGAAGCCGCCAGCCGCCACTTTGGTCGATGCGTCGCCTGCGCCCACGCCTTTGGGGAGCTGGGTGCCGTACAGGGGAGAGGTGGTACTGGGGATGCGAAGGTCCATGACACATTCCATCGGAGTTAGCAAGATGACGAGATCGTAGGGCGGCAGGGTTTTCGCATCGCGGCAAATAGACGGCCAAACGGCGCGCTTATCGGGCGAATGTGAAGCGGCGGACTTCGAATAATCGGCAGCACGCTAGGGTCCTGTGTGTGCAGGGCTCGAACACCTGGAACCAAGATGTCTGCTGTCGCTGAAATCCCTGTCCCTCAAGCCACTCCCGTGCCCCAGCCTGCCTTGCAGCAGCGCTGGACGGCCATGGACCGTGGCGCGCGCCTGCGTTGGGGCGCGATCGCCGTGCTGCTGGTCGTCGCCCTGGGTGCGGCGGCCATGTTCTACCGCCAGCCGGACTACAAGGTGCTGTTCTCCAACCTGAGCGACAAGGATGGCGGCGCCATCGTCGCCCAGCTGTCGCAGATGAACGTGCCTTACCGCTACACGGAAGGCGGCGGTGCCATCCTCATCCCGTCCGACCGCGTGCACGATGTGCGCCTGAAGCTGGCCACCCAGGGCCTGCCCAAGGGTTCGGTGACGGGTTTCGAGCTGATGGAGAACAGCAAGTTCGGCATCACCCAGTTCCAGGAACGCCTCAATTTCCAGCGCGGCCTTGAAGGCGAGCTGACGCGCTCCATCCAGGCCCTGGCCGCCGTGCAAAGCGCACGCGTGCACCTGGCCCTGCCCAATCAGAACGGCTTTTTCCGCGAGCAGCAAAAGCCCTCGGCCTCGGTGCTGCTGAGCCTGTACCCGGGCCGCGTGCTGGATCGCACGCAGATCGCGGGCATCGTGCACCTGGTGGCCTCCAGCGTGCCCGAGATGGCGCCCACGGCCGTGAGCATCCTGGACGACTCGGGCAAGCTGCTGTCGCAGTCGCCCGACGGCAACGCTAACGCCGTGGACATGCAGCAGCTGAACTACACCCAGCAGATCGAGCAGCAGTACGTGCGCCGCATCCTGGAGATCCTGGAGCCCGTGGTCGGCAAGAACAATGTGAAGGCGCAGGTCTCGGCCGAGATGGATTTCAGCCAGACCGAATCGACTTCGGAGCAGCACCGCCCCAACCAGTCCTCCGACGCGGGCGTGGTGCGCAGCCAGCAGGTGGTGGAAAGCTCGGGCGAGCAAAAGCCGCCCCAGCCCACGGGCATTCCCGGCGCCACCAGCAACCAGCCGCCCCAGAACGCTTCCGCGCCCGTCAACGGCGCCAATCCCGCGCCCCAGGCGGCCGACGGCCAGAACGCCGCCCGCGCTGCCAGCAAGCGCGAGTCCATCACCAATTACGAAGTGGACAAGACCGTGCGCCATACACGCGGCAGCACGGGCAGCATCAAGCGCCTGACGGCCGCTGTGGTCATCAATGCGCCCCTGGTGGCTGCCCCTGCGCCGGCCGCTGCCGGTGCGGCCGGTGCGGCAACCGATGCAGCCACCGTCGCTGCCGCCGCACGCGGCCTGACGGCGGCGCAGCAGGCGCAACTGCTGACCCTGGTGCGCGAGACCGTGGGCTACAGCGCCGAGCGCGGCGACTCGGTCAACCTGGTCAGCACGCCCTTTGTGCAGGACGAAGTGCCCGCCGATGTGCCGCTGTGGCGCCAACCCGAAGTGCTGGCCATGGCCCGCAGCCTGGGCGTGCCCATCGGCCTGGCCCTGTTCGGCGCCATCTTGCTGCTGGGCCTGGTGCGACCCATGCTCAAGGGCCGCAAGACGGTGGCCGTGGGCGGACAGCTCAATGCCATCGAAGGCGAGCAGCTGGACCGTCCGGCGCTGGCTGCACCCGCTGTCGATCTTTCGCCCACTCAGGAGCAAGTGCGCCTGGAGCAGGCGCGCCAACTGGCCAAGCAGAACCCGATCGCGGTGGCCAACATCGTCAAGACCTGGATCAACGGCGAGGCCACCTGAGCCTCTCAAAACACGGATTGCTGAGATATGGACGAACGAGGCCTGAACGACGCCGCCATCTTGCTGGTCTCCCTGGGCGAGGAGGAAGCGGCCGAGGTGTTCAAGCACCTCACCCCGAAGGAAGTGCAAAAGCTCGGCGAGACCATTGCGCACATGCGCGGTGTCTCGCGCGAGAAGGTGGACTTCGTCATCAACCGCTTTGCCGATGACGCGGCCGCGCAAAGCCTGCTGGTGGACGACGCCAGCGGCTATGTGCGCTCGGTGCTCAAGCGCGCCCTGGGCGACGACAAGGCGGCGCTGCTGATCGACCGCATCCTGCAGGGCGGCGATGTCTCCGGCATCGAAAGCCTCAAGTGGATGGACCCGCTGTCCGTGGCCGAACTGCTGCGCGGCGAGCATCCGCAGATCGTGGCCGCCATCCTCGTGCACCTGGAGCACGAGCAGGCCGCTGCCGTCCTGATGCAGCTGCCCGAGCGTTTCCGCAGCGAAGTCATGCTGCGCGTGGCCACGCTGGAAGGCATTCAGCCGACCGCGCTCAAGGACCTCAACGAGGTGCTGTTCCAGGTGCTGGCCGGCGGCGACAAGATCCGCAAGACCTCGCTGGGCGGCGTCAAGACGGCGGCCGAGATGATCAACAACCTCGGCGGCAATGCCGACGTGGCCGTGCTGGACACCATCCGCAACTACGACCCGGACCTCGCCCAGAAGATCATGGACAAGATGTTCGTGTTCGACGATCTGGTCAAGCTGGACGACCGCTCGGTGCAGCTGGTGCTGCGCGAGGTGGTGTCCGAGACGCTGATCATCGCGCTCAAGGGCGGTTCGATGGAAGTGCGCGACAAGATTCTGGCCAACATGTCCATGCGTGCCGCCGAGTCGCTGCGCGAGGACCTGGAAGGCCGCGGCCCGATGCGCCTGTCCGAAGTGGAAGCGCAGCAAAAGGAAATCCTGAAGGTGGTGCGTCGCCTGGCCGAAGAAGGCCAGATCACCATCGGCAGCGGTGCGGAAGACAGCTATGTCTAACGGCATGAACTCGCGCTTCATCCCTTCCGAGGAGATCGACGAGCGCCAGGTGGTGCAGTGGCGCTTCGGCGCCGTGGACCACATGGGCGGCCTGAAAAGCCTGCCCAGCCTCGCGGGGCTGCCGGACATCCAGGGTGCGCCCGCCGCATCCGGTGCACAGGCTGCGCATGGCGGCGCGGGCATGGCGCGCGCGCCTGCCTCCTCGTCGGGCTTTCACAGCCTGTCGCTGCCCGGCCGCTCCGATGCGCCCCGGCTGGAGGCCGACTCCATGGTGCTGGATGTCGAAGCCGACACGCCGGGCGCCCCGGCCTCCACCGCCCCCGCAGTGGATGAGGAACAACTGCATGCCCTGCTGGAACAGGCACGCGCCGAAGGCCATGCCGAGGGCCTGGAGCAGGGCCGCCAGGAAGCCCAGCAGCAGTGGCAGCAACACATGGATGACTACGTCTCCGGCACGGGCCGCGAGACGGCGCAGCGCGTGGACGCGCTGCTGTCCGGCCTGGATGCCGGCTTCAAGCAGCTGCAGACGGATGCAGCGCAGGAACTGCTCAACCTGGCCTGCGACATTGCGCGCCAGGTGGTCCGCCAGGAGCTGCGCAGCCAGCCCCAGGCCCTGTTGCCCGTGGTGCGCGAGGCGCTGGACATGCTGGCCGCCGACGGCCGCGCCGCCACCGTGCGCCTGAACCCCGCCGACTTCGCCGTGCTGGACGAGGCGCTGCGCGCCGAGCATGGCGCCCAGTCCAAGGTGCAGTGGATCAGCGACGCCTCCGTGGCCCAGGGCGATGTGCGCGTGGAATCGGGCGGCGCCCAGGTCGATGCCGGCATGGACAAGCGCTGGCGGCGCGCCGTGGCCGCGCTGGGCCTGGTCTCCACCTGGTATGACGGAGAACGCGATGCCGGTTGATGCCCCGCTGGCCGACGCCGCCAAACTGACCCCCGAGCCTGCCGCCAGGCCCTGGCAGCAACTGCTGTCCAATGCCCGCGCCCGCCTGCAAGGCGACATTCCCCTGGAAACCCACGGCACGCTCACGCGCCTGACCGGCCTGGTGCTGGAGGCAACGGGCCTGCAGGTGCCCGTGGGCTCGCAGTGCTGGATACGCCAGCAGGGCCAGGACCCGGTGCTGGCCGAGGTCGTCGGCTTTGCCGGCGAGCGTGCGTTTCTCATGCCTGCGGGCGACATCCAGGGCCTGTCCAGCGGCGCCATCGTGACGCCGGCCGAACCCTTTGTCGCACCGCTGCGCTTTGGCGACGGTGTCGAGCCGCCCGTGTCCCTGGCGGCCGGCGTGCTGCGCCTGCCCATTGGCAGCGGCCTGCTGGGCCGTGTCGTGGATTCGCAGGGCCAGCCCCTGGACCATGGCGGCCCGCTGGCCGACGTGAGCGCCGATCTGCTGGACCGCAACCCCATCAACGCCATGGACCGCGACCCGGTGCGCGAGACGCTGGACACCGGCGTGCGCTCGCTCAACGCCCTGCTCACCGTGGGCCGGGGCCAGCGTCTGGGCCTGTTCGCGGGCTCGGGCGTGGGCAAGTCCGTGCTGCTGGGCATGATGGCGCGCTACACCCAGGCGGACGTGATCGTGGTCGGCCTGATCGGCGAACGCGGCCGCGAGGTCAAGGAATTCGTCGAGGACATCCTCGGCGCGCAGGACCGCAGCCGCGCCGTGGTCGTGGCCGCGCCGGCCGATGCGCCGCCGTTGCTGCGCATGCAGGGCGCCGCCTATGCCACGGCCATTGCCGAGCATTTCCGCGACAAGGGCCAGCATGTGCTGCTGCTCATGGACTCGCTCACCCGCTATGCCATGGCCCAGCGCGAGATCGCCCTGGCCATTGGCGAGCCGCCGGCCACCAAGGGCTATCCGCCGTCGTGCTTTGCCAAGCTGCCGGCCCTGGTCGAGCGCAGCGGCAACGGCCTCAACGGCGTGGGCTCGATCACGGCCTTCTACACCGTGCTGTCCGAAGGCGACGACCAGCAGGACCCTATTGCCGACGCGGCGCGCGCCATTCTGGACGGCCACGTCGTGCTGTCGCGGGCGCTGGCCGAGTCGGGCCACTACCCGGCCATCGATATCGAGCAATCGGCCTCGCGCGTGATGCACAACGTGGTCTCGCGCGAGCACTTCGAGCTGGCACGGCGCTTTCGCGCTGTCTATTCGCGCTACCAGAAGGGGCGGGACCTGGTCCAGGTCGGCGCCTACATGGCGGGCTCGGACCCGCAGATGGATGAGGCGATACGCCTGCAGCCGGCCATGGCGGCCTTTCTGCAGCAAAGCATGTTCGAGTCGGCTTCCATGGACGAGAGCATCTCGGGCATGGCTGCCGCACTCGGTGGGCAGTGACGCGGCGACGCGGCATTGCCAAAACGCGACCAACGCGATAACGAACACAGGGAGGAAACCCCGGTATGTCGTCCTTGAATGCCTTGATGGTGGCCATCGATGCCGCGTCGCGCAAGCGTGACGAGGCGCGCCAGGCGGTGCAGGAGCGCCTGCGCTCGCAGCAGGCCGCGCAGACGCAAATGGAGCAGCTGCAGCACTATGTGCAGGAAATGCAGACGCGCTGGGGCGCGCAGGAAAACCAGTCCGTGCAGCCCGAGGTCATGTTCCACCAGTACCAGTTCATGGACCGCCTGCAGCACGCCATCGGCCTGCAGACGCGGGTGCTGGCCGATCTGGCGATCCGCCTGGAGGTCGCGCAAAAGGCCTTGATGGCCTGCGAGCTGCGGGTCAGCAGCCTGCGCAAGGTCGTCGAGGTGCGCCGCCGCGATCTGGCGCTGAGCCAGATGCGCCGCGAGCAAAAGGAGACCGATGAACGTGCGGCCATCCAGTTTTTCCGTCGCAGCTTCGGGCTGACATTCCAGGAGGCTTGACGCATGTCCACCAACCAGATCGAACAGCGCGCCGATGCGCGCAGCGCCATGCAGCGCGCCATGGAAGGCGTTCGCTCCGCGCGCGGCACGCAGCCGCCCTCCAACGACCAGGCCGCAGGCTTTTCTTCGTTGCTGGCGGCGATGGACGGCATTGGCGGATTGCCGGCGCTGGCCTCGGGCGCCCTGGGCCAGGCCTTGGGCGAGGACGGCAGTGCCGCTCTTTCCGCGCTGTCCAGCCTCAAGGGCGCAGCCAAGGACGGCCTGAAGGACGCCGCAGACCTGCTGGCCGATCCCGGCCTGGCGCAGGGCCTGCTGCAGCAGCCGCAACTGCCGCTGCAACCGCAGGCGGAGCCGACCGATATGACCACCTCGGCGCAGGCCGATGCCATGGCGCTGGCTGCCAACGGCCAGGCGCCCTGGCTCAGCCTGGTCGGGCAGACCGCCCATCTGGACGGTAAGGGCGACCGCGACATGCTGCAGGGCGTGGCGGGCGACTGGCTGTCCGGCCGGGGCAGCGCTGCCATGATGGCCCTGCGCCAGGAGCAGGGCGCTGTGGCGCACGCGGCCTTCCTGGCTCCGCAGTCCGCAGCCGGTGATGCCGCAGGCACGGCGCTGGCCACGGCCAGCGCCAATGCTGCGGCCCTGGCTGCCGCTGCGGACCCCAATGCAGCCGTGGCCCTGACCGATGGCGCTGCGCGCAGCACCCAGGCCCAGGCCCAGGCCGCCGATGTGCTGGCCGCCGTGCAATCCGATGCGGCACTGACGGCCGCCGCCGCACGCACGGCAACCACCGCCCAGGCCACGCATGAACACACGCCCCAGGCCCTGGCGGCCGGTGTGCGGCAGGACGTGGCCCTGGCGTCGGGCATTGCGCTCAACGGCATGGCCGCAGTGCGGCCCGAAGAATGGCGCGGCCTGTTCGAGCGAGCCCGTGAAGGCGGCACCGCCTCCACGGAGTCGGCGGCGAACGGACTGCACGGCGTTGCGGCTGCCGTGGGCGCCGCCCATGCCGGCCAATCCCTGGGCCAGCAGGCGGCCGGCCAAAATGGCGCGGCCTTTGCCCAGCCCGACGCCCAGGCCCAGCCGGGCAACTCCACCGAGCGCGAGCAGCAGGTGTCCGAGCAGGTGGCCTTCTGGGTCCACAACAAGAACCAGAACGCCTCGCTGTCCGTGGAGCATGAGGGCCGGGCCATCCAGGTGCAGGTCAGCCTGCAGGGCAACGAGGCCCATGTGCGCTTTGGCGCCAGCGAAGCCCAGGCGCGTGACTGGCTGGGCAATGGTGCCGACCAGCTGCGCGAGCTGCTGCAGGCCCAGGGCCTGCAACTGGCCGGCGTCAGCGTGGATGCGGGCGGCCAATCCGGCAGCGGCGATTCGGCAAGACAGGGGGCGGACGCCCAGGCGCGCCAGGGCCGCGTGAGCGCCATGGTCGATGCCGCCGGCGTTACAGGCGGCAATGGTGCCGCACAGGCCGGCGGTGGCCGCGCGGCAGCGGGCGGGGTGGATCTGTTCGTCTGATTCTTCCTGCGCTTCTTGCGGGGCGGCGCATGCGCCGTTTCAGGGTTTTCACAACAGGCCGGGTGGCGACAAGCTGCCCGGCCTGTGGCGTTTGAGGGCCATCAAGCCAGCGAGAAACCGGGGTTTCATGCGCTTATTCAGGCCATGGTCCGGGGTCCAATCGCCGAATAATTCCTGCCATGGGCCTGCTGCGTCATGGCGCCGCGCATGAAGCGCGTGCGCGTGGCGGTCCCGCTCACCCAGAGGAATTCCAGTGTCTGCCACACCCAATGCCGCCAACAATGCAGCTCCCGCCCCGGCCAAGGGCAAGAAGCTGATCGTGCTGATCGTCATCATTGCCGTCCTGGCCATAGGCGCGGCCGCTGCCTTCATCCTGCTGTCCAAGCGCCACAGCAGCGGCGATGAGGAAGAGGGCAGCGCCAGCAAGGCGGCCGTTACCGTGCCCACCTTCCTGCCGCTGGACAACCTGGTGGTCAATCTGTCCGATACGGGCGGCGACCGCTTCGTGCAGATCGGCATCACGCTGGAGCTGGCCGACGAGAAGACCGCCACCACGGTCAAGCAATACCTGCCCAGCATCCGCAACGGCATCCTGATGCTGGTGTCCCAGCGCACGGCCGAGGAACTGCTGGAGCGCGAAGGCAAGGAGCGCCTGGCCGCCGACGTGCTCAACGAAGTGTCGGCCCCGCTGGGCTACGGCAACCAGGCCAAGGCCAAGAAGCGCAGCCGCGACGAGGATGCCGAGGACGAAGACGGCGAGCGCCGCCGCTCCTCCGCTGGCAAGAACCCGGTGCGCCGCGTGCTCTTCTCCAGCTTCATCATCCAGTAACCGGGGAGGCCAGGCGCCATGAGCGATTCGTTTCTCTCCCAGGAAGAAGTCGATGCCCTTTTGGAGGGTGTGACCGGCGAGAGCCAGAAATCCACGACCGAGGAGGTCGAGGCGGGCATCATCCGCCAGTACGACATCTCCAGCCAGGAGCGCATCGTGCGCGGGCGCATGCCGACGATGGAAATCGTCAATGAGCGCTTTGCCCGCAACTTCCGCATCGGCCTGTTCAACTTCATCCGCCGCAGCCCCGAAGTGTCCGTGGGCACGGTGTCGGTGCAGCGCTACAGCGCCTTCCTGCGCGAGCTGGTGGTGCCCACCAACTTCAACATCGTCGCCATCCGTCCGCTGCGCGGCAGCGGCCTGGTGGTCTGCGACCCCTCGCTGGTGTTCGGTGTCATCGATACGCTGTACGGCGGCACGGGCCGGCTGCAGACGCGTATCGAAGGACGTGACTTCTCGCACACCGAGCAGCGCGTGATCAACCGCCTGGTCAACGTGATCTGCGAGGAATACAAGAAGGCCTGGCACGGCATCTATCCGCTGGAGCTGGGCTACCAGCGTTCGGAGATGCAGCCGCAGTTCGCCAACATCGCCACGCCCAGCGAAATCGTCGTGTCCACGGCCTTTCAGCTGGAGATCGGCGACATCTCGGGCTCCATCCACATCTGCATGCCCTATGCAACGCTGGAGCCCATCCGTGATGTGCTGTATTCCTCGACACAGGGCGACTCCATCGAAGTGGACCGCCGCTGGGTCAAGGTGCTCAAGCGCGAGATCCAGGCCGCCGAGGTGACCCTGGTGGCCGAACTGGCACGTGCCGACGCCACGGTGGAGCAGCTGCTGGCCATGCGCCCCGGCGATTTCATCGAACTCGACCGCGAGCCGCTGATCCGCGCCTCCATTGGCGGCGTTCCGATTTTCGAGTGCCAGTACGGCACTCACAACGACAAGTACGCAATCCGCGTCGAGAACTGCCTGCGTGGCGCCGACGCTGGCTGGATGGGAGAAAACAATGGCAACTGAAGATACGCAAAAGCCCGCTGGCGATGATCCGTTCTCGGGCTGGGCAGAGGCATTGGACGAGCAGCGCGAGCGCGACGCCAAGCTGGAAGAGGAGCAGGGCGGCCCGCTGACGGGCGAGCCCGTGCGTCCCTACGCCGGTGGCGGCGATGTGCCGGTCAACGACATCAACATGGTGCTGGACATTCCGGTGCAGCTGTCGGTGGAGCTGGGCCGCACCAAGGTGCCGATCAAGTACATCCTGCAACTGGCCCAGGGCTCGGTGGTCGAGCTCGACGCACTGGCCGGCGAGCCCATGGATGTGCTGGTCAACGGCTACCTGATCGCCCAGGGCGAGGTGGTGGTGGTCAACGACAAGTTCGGTATCCGCCTGACCGACGTGGTCACGCCGTCCGAGCGCCTGCGCCGGGTCAGCCGTGGCTGAGAGCGCCGGCATGGGCCCGCTGTGGCCGACCCTGCTCACGGTGGTGGCCCTGGTCACGGCCATGGCCGCTCTGCCCTGGCTGCTGCGCCGCTTCCAGCAGCGCACGGCTGCGCTGCGCGGTGCCGCCGGCCTGCAGTCGCGGGTGCTGGGCGCCGTGGGCGTGGGCCCGCAGCAGCGGGTGGTGACGGTGGAAGTGGGCGAGGGCGCGCAGACCGTGCGTCTGGTGCTGGGCGTCACGGCGCAAAGCATCCAGTGCCTGCATGTGCTGCAGGCCCCGGCCCCTGCTGATTTTTCGGCTGCGATGGCGCAAGCGCGCAGCCTGCCTGCGGACGGTGCGAATGTCTGAATATTCCTGCAAGCGCCCGGCGCGCACGCTGAGCCAGGCCGCTGGCGCCGCAGCGCTGGCGCTGTGCTGCGCCACGCCCCTGGCCTCCTGGGCACAGGGCGCGCCCGCCAGCCTTCCGCTGGTCATCGGCCAGGGCAGTGGTGGCACCAGCTTTTCGGTGCCCATCCAGACCCTGCTGTTCTTCACGGCGCTGTCCTTCCTGCCGGCCATCCTTTTGATGATGACGGGCTTCACCCGCATCGTCATCGTGCTGTCGCTGATGCGCCAGGCGCTGGGCACGCAGTCGGCGCCGCCCAACCAGGTGATCATCGGCCTGTCGCTGTTCCTGACGCTGTTCGTCATGGGCCCCACCCTGGACCGCGTGTACCAGGAGGCCTACGTGCCCTACACCACGAATGCCGTGACCTTCGAGCAGGCCATTGAGAAGGCCGAGGCGCCCATGCGCGACTTCATGCTCAAGCAGACGCGCCAGTCGGACTTTGCGCTGTTCGCGCGGCTGGCCAAGCTCGATGCAGGCGTCACCAGCGAGACCGCACCGCTGCGCGTGCTGGTGCCCGCCTTCGTGACCAGCGAGCTGAAGACCGCGTTCCAGATCGGCTTCATGATCTTCATCCCCTTCCTGGTCATCGACATGGTCGTGTCCTCGATCCTGATGTCCCTGGGCATGATGATGCTGTCGCCCGTGCTGGTGGCCCTGCCGTTCAAGCTCATGCTCTTCGTGCTGGCCGATGGCTGGAACCTGCTCATAGGCTCGCTGGCGGCCAGCTTCGCCGTCTAGCCCCGCTCTTTTTTGGAAATCCTTCCATGACCTCCCAATACGTGCTCACCTTCGGCCGCGAGGCGCTGACCTTGCTGCTCATGATCTCCATGCCCGTGCTGGGCGTGGTGCTGGCCGTGGGCCTGGCCGTCAGCGTCTTCCAGGCGGTGACCCAGGTGCATGAGGCCACGCTGGCCTTCGTGCCCAAGCTCATCTCCGCCGTGCTGGTGTTTGCCATTGCCGGTCCGTGGATGCTGAGCACGCTGGTGGACTTCATCCGCCGCACCATCGAGACCATTCCGCAGGCGGTGGGCTGAGCCCTTCGCCGCGCACTGGAAACGCCACTGTGATCACCTTCAGCGAAGCCCAACTGGTGGCGTGGCTGTCGCCCGTTCTCTGGCCGTTTCTGCGCGTGCTGGCCATGTTCTCCGTGGCCCCCGTGTTCTCGCAGCGCGTCATTCCCATGCGGCTGAAGATCGGCCTGGCCTTTCTGGTCGCGGTGTGCGCGCAGCCCGTGCTGGGCGACCAGCCCGTGATCGGCATCAACTCGCCGCAGGCGCTGGGCACGCTGATTCAGCAGGTCGGCGTGGGGCTGGCGGTGGGCTTTGCCGTGCGCCTGGTGTTTGCCGCCGTGGAGGTGGCGGGCGAGGTGGTCGGCCTGCAGATGGGCCTGAACTTCGCCAGCTTCTTTGATCCGACCACGAATGCCCAGCTCAGCGCGGTGGCGCGCTTCATGGTCCAGATTTCCACGCTGCTGTTCATCGTCATCAACGGGCACCTGCTGGTGCTGATGGCCGTGCTCAAGAGTTACGAGGCGTTTCCTGTGGACGGCAGCTTCCTGCAGGCCATCAACCAGATGCGGCTGCACGAGATGGGGGCGGCGGTCTTCGCCAGTGCCTTCTGGATCGCCCTGCCCATGGTCGCCATGCTGCTGTTCGTGAACCTGGTGCTGGGCATCATTTCGCGCGTGGCACCGCAGATGAACATCTATGCCGTGGGTTTTCCGGTCACGCTCACCGTGGGCCTGACGGGATTGATGGCCACGCTGCCGCTGCTCGAGCAGCCCCTGGTCGCCTTGCTGCAGCGCGGCATCGCGGTATTTGGCACTTCAATGTAAGCAGTTGTGAAAAACAACAGATTTACAGGCCTGTCGGCCGCAAAAGCCTCAGATCAGCTGGTTGTGGATGGCGTAGGCCGTGAGTTCGGCATTGCTGCTCATCTGCAGTTTTTCCAGCACGCGGGCCCGGTAGACGCTGACGGTCTTGGGGCTGAGCATCAGCTCGGTGGCGATGTCGGTCAGCCGCTGGCCGGCCGCGATCTTGATCAGGGTCTGCAGCTCGCGCTCGGACAGGCTTTCATGCGGCACCTGGGGTGCGGGCTGGGCCAGGCTGTCGGCCAGCATCTGGGCCACTTCGGACGTCAGGTACTTGCGCCCCGTGGCCACGGTACGCACCGCCTCGATCAGCAGCACCGGGTCGCCTGCCTTGTTGGCGTAGCCCTGCGCGCCCGCCTTCAGGCAGCGCAGCGCGTACTGATCCTCGGGGTACATGGAGACCATGAGCACCTTGATCAGCGGATGGGTTTCGCGCACGCTGGCCAGGGCTTCCAGGCCACTGCGGCCGGGCATGTTGATGTCCAGCAGCAGCACGTCGCAGGTGGCGGTGCGCAGCTGTTCGCGCAGCTCGGCATAGCTGCCTGCTTCGGCGGTGACGCTGATGTCCACTGCCTCGGCCAGGGTGTCACGGATGCCCCGGCGCAGCACCGCATGGTCGTCGCACAGCACCACGTGGATCAAAGTCGGCCTCCTGGAAAAAGGGTCACGCCGCCATGGCGTTCAGCATTCATTGCCCGGGATATTAGGGCAAGTGCCGCCATCGTCCAGCGGAATGGAGACGATGACCGAGGTTCCTCGCCCGGCTTGACTGCTGACATCCAGCCAGCCCTGAACGGTGCGCGCACGCTCGCCCAGACCGCGCAAACCGAAGGATTCGGGCTTGTCGCGCGCGCCTTCGGCCAGGCCCACGCCGTCGTCCGTCACCTCCAGCGTGAGAAAGCCTTCGCGGTCCGAGAGATCGATGTCCACATGGCGCGCCTGGGCATATTTGCCGACGTTGGTCAGCGCCTCCTGGGCCGTGCGGTAGGCCACGACCTGGATGTCGGGCGCGATGTCCATGCTCTCGCGGCTGCTGCGCACCCGGGTGGGCACGCCCGTGCGGCGCTCGAAATTCTCGGCCAGCCACTGCACGGCGGCCACCAGTCCCTGGTCCAGCACGGGCGGGCGCAGGTTCATCATGATGCGCTGGCTTGCACCCAGCGCATGCTCCAGCATTTCCAGCGCGGCCAGCGCATGCTCGCGCAGTCCGCCCTCGGGCGCATTGCGCGCAATCCAGGCCACATCGAACTTCACCGAGGTCAGCGAGCCGCCGATGTCATCGTGGATCTCGCGGGCAATGCTGGCGCGTTCCCGTTCGGTGGAGGTCTGCAGGTGCTCGGTCAGATCGGCCAGGCGCCGCTCGGATGCCGCCAGCTCGGCCGCCGCGCGGCGGCGCGCCAGGCGTGCCTCGTGCACTTCCAGCGCATGCGAGACCACATGGGGCAGGCGCGTGATGTGGTCCTTGAGCAGGTAGTCGCTGATGCCCTCGCGCATCACGTCCACGGCGGCCGACTCGCCGATGGCGCCCGACAGCAGCACAAAGGGCGGATGCCCGGGCTGGCGGCGCACCAGCTCCCAGGCGTCCAGCGCCGTGAAGCCGGGCAGGTGGTAGTCGGCCAGGATGAGGTCGAATGCCTGGCTCTGCAGCGCGGCTGCGGCATCATCGAGCAGGTCGACCGCGACAATCTCGCAGACCAGCCCGCCGCGCAGCAGGCTCAGCCGCGCCAGCGCCTGGTCGGCCGCCGAATCCTCGATGTGCAGTATGCGCAAGGGCTTGTGCGGTGGTCTGGCATCCCCGGGGGCGCTATCATGAGATACATTTTGGAACATAAATGCAAGTGGTCGTGTATATCAAGGGATGCGCTGCATTCCTGGGGACGATTGACAAGGGCTGGCCATGCTGCAGAGCATGGCGAACATTGGGCTGAAACGCTGGTGGTGGAGTAACAATGCAGTCAATGCACAAGCCTTCGGGCGAGCCTGCCGTCCCCATGCCCGTCATGGTGGCCGCAGACCTGCAGGATGCCTTGCTGGTGGCGATGCGCGATCTGCAGCGCCTGGAAGGCCTTCTCAATCATGCAACGCAGAACCTGCTGGACCGTTTCGACGAGACCCACGGCCAGCTGGCCGGTGAGGCGCTAGGCGCCTTGCCCGAGCTGGACGCCGCGCGGTCCACGCTTCGGTTGGCGGTGACCGAGTTGCAGTTTCACGACATGTCCTCCCAGTTGATCGCCCATATTACGAAGATTTTGCAAGGCTGCGCGTTCCAGTTGGCCGCAGCCACCATGGGCGTGGACGAGGGGGAGGACGATTCCCTGGGCCTGCCGGCGATACCCGACCGGCCCAATCCCGTCACGCAAAGCGAGATGGATGCTGGCTCGGTCGAGCTGTTCTGACCACTGACCATGCACTCTTCTACCTTTTATTGCCCGTCTGTTGGAGCTATACATGCGATCGATTCTGGCTGTTGATGATTCCCCCTCGATGCGAAAGATGGTGGCGTTCACCCTCGCAGGGGCGGGATTTCGCGTTGTGGAGGCGGTTGACGGCGTGGATGCGCTCGAAAAGGCACAGCTCGAACAAGTCGACCTGGTGCTGGCCGACCAGAACATGCCGCGTCTGGATGGCATCGGTCTGACCCGCAAGCTGCGCGAAGACCCCAAGTTCCAGAACACGCCGATTCTCATTCTCACCACCGAATCCAGCGACCAGATGAAGCAGGCCGGACGCGCCGCGGGCGCCACGGGCTGGCTGGTCAAGCCCTTCGATCCAAACCGTTTGATCGAAGTCATTCAGAAAGTAATGCGTTGAGCCGATAAGTACGGGCAACAGGAAACAGCAGGACCAAAGATGGCGGATCTACACCAGGATGGGGCAGGAGCGGGCGCAGACTTCGACCTGAGCCAGTTCTATCAAATCTTCTTCGAAGAAGCGGCCGAGAACCTCGACCAGATGGAGCAGATGCTGCTGAATCTGGATCTGTCAGCGGCCAATGACGAGGAACTCAACGGCATCTTCCGATGCGCGCACTCGATCAAGGGCGGGGCGGCCACCTTCGGCTTTGCCGACGTGACCGAGCTGACGCACCGCATGGAGTCGCTGCTCGACCGGCTGCGCCGGCACGAGATCACACCGATTCCGGAGATGGTCGATGTGTTGCTGGAGTCGGCTGATGCCAGCCGCAGCCTGCTGGCACGCCACCAGGCCGGCAACGAGGGCGAGGCCCTGTCCACCACGGATCTGGTGGCACGCATCGAGACGCTTGCGGAAGGCCGCAGCGCCGTACCTGCAGCGGCAGCGCCGGCTCCCGCACAGACCCCAGCTCCAGCCCCTGTGGCTGCGCCGGCGCAGGCTCCGGCCCCGGTTGCTGCAGCACCTGTCTCGGGCGGCGCCGTCGGCACGGCACCCAGCAGCGGCGGACGTTCGCTGCATATCCTGATCGGTCCGCTGGAGCGCCTGGAGATGGCCGAGGCCATCAAGGAGCTGTTCCGCGACATTCCAGGTCTGGGACGCATCGAGGACCTGGCCTGCGATCAGCCGCAAAGCCGCCTCTTTGACGTGCAGACCTCGTCCACCGACGACGACCTGCTCGATCTGTTCGCCTTCCACGTGGCCAAGGAGCAGGTCCGCATCACGGCGGCCGGAGCCCCTGCCGAGGCAGCACCCGCAGCGGTGGCGGCGCAAGCCCCGGCTGCTGAAGAGCATGCGCACGACCCTGATGCCGCCCTGGCCTCGGCCGCCATCCCGCCTGCCGATGAGGCCTATGGCTTCTTCAACGGCGCGCCCGGCATGCCCCAGGCCGATGGCGCGCTGGCCATCCAGCCGGCCGGCGCCGTGGCCAAGCCCGCCGCCAAGACGGCGGCCCAGACGCAGCAGGCGCAGATGGAGTCCACCAGCATCCGCGTGTCGGTGTCCAAGGTCGACCAGCTCATCAACCTGGTGGGCGAGCTGGTCATCACCCAGGCCATGCTGGCGCAAAACAGCCACGGACTGGACGCATCGGCCTACCAGCAACTGCTGGCAGGCCTGGCCGACCTGGATCGCAATACGCGCGATCTGCAGGAGTCGGTGATGTCCATCCGCATGATTCCCATGTCCACCGTGTTCAGCCGTTTCCCGCGCATGCTGCGCGACCTGGCCGGCAAGCTGGGCAAGAAGATCGACCTGATCACTCTGGGCGAGGCCACGGAGCTGGACAAGGGACTGGTCGAAAAGATCACCGACCCGCTGACCCATCTGGTGCGCAACAGCGTGGACCACGGCATCGAAATGCCCGAGGACCGCCTGGCGGCCGGCAAGTCCGAGCACGGCACGCTGACGCTGGCAGCCTCCCATCAGGGCGGCTCCATCGTCATCGAGGTGCGCGACGACGGGCGCGGCATGAACCGCGAGCGGATTCTGCAGAAGGCCCGCGAGCGCGGCATGGATGTCTCGGACAACATGCCCGATCAGGAGGTCTGGCAACTGATCTTCGCGCCGGGCTTCTCCACGGCCGACGTCGTCACCGACGTGTCCGGGCGCGGCGTGGGCATGGACGTGGTCAAGCGCAATATCGCGGCGCTGGGCGGCTCGGTCGAGATCGAGTCCACCCAGGGCAAGGGCATGCGCGTGGCCGTTCGCCTGCCGCTGACCCTGGCCATCATGGATGGCATGTCGGTCGGCGTCAGCGACGAGGTCTACATCCTGCCGCTGTCCTCGGTGGTCGAGTCCTTCCTGGTCAAGGCCGAAGACGTGAACACCGTGGCCAACGGCACGCAGCTGGTCAAGGTGCGCGACGAGTACATGCCCGTGTTCGCGCTGGAAAAGACCTTCCGCGTGCCGCGCAGCGACACCAGCCAGTCCAGCAACATCATGGTGGTTGTCGAGTCCGACGGCAGCCGCGTGGCCCTGCTGGTCGACGAGCTGCTGGGCCAGCACCAGGTGGTGGTCAAGAACCTTGAATCGAACTACCGCAAGGTGCCCAACGTTTCGGGCGCCACCATCCTGGGCGATGGCACGGTGGCGCTGATTCTGGACACCGGCGCGCTGGTGCGTCGTGCACGCCACTGAACGGGACAGGGATACCTGACCACAATCGACGGCGCCGCAGGCAGTGCCTGTGCGCCGCCAAGAAACCATGGCCTTCGCCACCACGGCGCGGGCCCGACAGTTGAGGAGCTGAGCAATGAGCGTGATCGCTAAGACCGCAGAAGGCGTCGCCACCGGCGCGCGCGAGTACCTGACCTTCCGCCTGGACCAGGAGGAATACGGCATCGACATCCTGAAGGTGCAGGAAATCCGCGGCTACGAGCCGCCGACCCGCATCGCCAATGCGCCGGAATTCATCAAGGGCGTGGTCAATCTGCGCGGCACCATCGTGCCCATCGTGGACATGCGGCTGAAGTTCAACTGCTCCCAGGTGGAATACAACAGCTTCACCGTCGTCATCATCCTGAACCTGCGCAACCGCGTGGTGGGCATCGTGGTGGACTCGGTCAGCGACGTGATGGAACTGGCTCCCGAAGCCGTGCGCCCCGCGCCGGACATCGAAAGCGCCATCGACAGCGGCTGCATTCTGGGCCTGGGTTCCGTGGGCGAGCGCATGCTCATCCTGCTGGACATCGAAAAGCTCATGAACAACGTGGACATGGGCCTGGTCGCCTCGGTCGACTGAGACCCGTTCTTGCACTGAGCGCCCTCATGCGATCCGGCTCTTCCAATGCGGCACTGGCCGCACGTCCCGTCGCCGACGACGGGGATGCCAACGGGCCCCTGGCCCAGGGGCGCGAATTCGAATGGTCGTCGCGGGACTTTGCCCGCGTACAGGCGCTGATCTACCAGCGGGCCGGCATCAGCCTGCACGATGGCAAGCACGCCATGGTCTACAGCCGCCTGTCGCGGCGCCTGCGCGAGACGGGCTACGACAGCTTCTCCACCTACCTGGACTGGCTGGAGTCGCAGTCCGACGGCGTGGAGTGGCAGGAGTTCGTGAACGCGCTGACCACCAATCTCACGGCGTTCTTTCGCGAGCAGCACCATTTCGAGATCTTTGCCCAGCATCTGCGCAGCAAGCCGGCCGGCACGGCCTGGAAGGTCTGGTGCAATGCGGCCTCGACCGGGGAAGAGCCTTACTCCATCGTCATGACGGCGCTGGAAGCGCTGGGTGCCACGCCCAGCTTTCAGCTGCAGGCCAGCGACATCGACTCGCGCGTGCTGGACACGGCATCGGCCGGCGTCTACCGCGCCGAAAGCATCAAGGGCATGAGCGCCGAGCGCCTGCACCGCTTCTTCCTGCGGGGCAAGGCAGGCAATGCAGGCCTGGTGCGCGTCAAGCCCGAACTGCGCCGCCTGGTGGAGTTCCTCAACGTCAACCTGATCCGTGACGACTGGCCGTTCCGCGACCCCTTCGACGTGGTCTTCTGCCGCAACGTGATGATCTACTTCGACGCGGCCACGCAGCGCCGCGTGCTGGAGCGCATCCACCGCGTGATGAAGCCCGGTGGCCTGTTGTTCGTCGGGCATGCCGAGAACTTCAGTGAATCGCGCGATCTGTTCACGCTCAAGGGGAAGACCGTCTATGAGCGCCGCTGACGCAGGTCCTGCCGCACGCCAGGAGGTGCTCCCATGATCGGAGACCGCCCTGCCTTCGCACCGCCACCGGCGCCCTCGGAGCGCCGCCGGATGCCGCGCATCAACAGCTATACCGCTGCAGACTATCCGGCGCCGGGCGATCCGGTGCCGCGTTCCTCGCTGGAGCAGCTCAAGCGCCAGCAGCGCTACCCTGGCGAGGCTTCGTTCTTCTATTACGACCCGCATTTCCAGCACAACGCCGTCAAGGTGCTGCCCGGCGAATACTTTGTCTCCAACGAGGATGTGATCCTGGTCACCGTGCTGGGCTCTTGCATCTCGGCCTGCATCTGGGACCGCACCATGCGCGTGGGCGGCATGAACCATTTCATGCTGCCCGACGGCGACTCTGCCGATGCATCGGGCCGCTACGGCTCGTACGCCATGGAGTTGCTGATCAACGAAATGCTCAAGCTCGGTGCCCGGCGCGAGTCGCTGCAGGCCAAGATCTTCGGCGGCGGGCAGGTGATGCACAACTTCACCACCATGAACGTGGGCGAACGCAATACCGCCTTCGTCACGCAGTACCTGCAGACCGAACGGATCCCCATCGTCTCGGAGGATGTGCTGGACATCTACCCTCGCAAGGTGGTGTTCTTCCCCGCCAGCGGCAAGGCCATGGTCAAGCGCCTGGCACATGCCCATCCGGAGGAACTGGTACAGCAGGAATTCACACGCGGCAATGCAGCCGTCGTGGCACGCAATACGGCAGGCGGCTCGGTCGACCTGTTTTGAGGAAGGTTCAAAGGAATGGACAGGAAAATCAGGGTGATCGTGGTGGACGACTCTGCGCTGGTGCGCAGTCTGCTGTCCGAGATCATCAATCGCCAGCACGACATGGAATGCATCGGCTCGGCCAATGACCCACTGATCGCACGCGAAATGATTCGCGAGATGAATCCCGACGTGATCACGCTCGATGTGGAAATGCCGCGCATGGATGGCATCGACTTCCTGGGCCGGCTCATGCGCCTGCGTCCCATGCCGGTGGTCATGATCTCCACGCTGACCGAACGCGGCGCCGAGGTCACCATGCGTGCACTGGAGCTGGGCGCCATCGACTTCGTGGCCAAGCCGCGCGTGGGTGTCTCCAACGGCCTGCAGGAACTGGCCGCGCAGATCGTGGACAAGATCCGCGTTGCTGCCGTGGCCCAGGTACGGCGCCTGCCGGTCGCTCCCCGCAGTGCAGCCTCTGCCGCAGGCAGCGCGGCAGCGCCGGTCGCTTCCTCTGCAGGTTCGGCCGTGCCGCGCCAGGCTGCACCGACGTCGCTGCTCGGACGGCTTTCCACGGAGAAGCTGGTTGCCATCGGCGCCTCCACGGGCGGCACCGAGGCCATCCGCGAAGTGCTCACCCATCTGCCGGCCGACTGCCCGGCCATCGTCATCACCCAGCACATGCCGCCGGGCTTCACCACCAGCTTCGCGGCCCGGCTCAACAGCCTGTGCCAGATGACCGTGAAGGAAGCGCAGCATGGCGAGCGCCTGCTGCCCGGTCACGCCTATATCGCCCCGGGTGGCAAGCATTTCTCCGTGCAGCGCAGCGGCGCCAACTATGTCGCCGTGGTCGATGACAGCCCGCCGGTGAATCGCCACAAGCCTTCGGTCGAAGTGCTGTTCAAGTCGGTGGCCGCCTGCGCGGGTCGCAACGCCTACGGCATCATGCTCACCGGCATGGGCGCCGATGGTGCGGTCGCCATGCGCGAAATGCGCGATGCAGGCAGCTACAACCTCGTGCAGGACGAGGCCAGCTGCATCGTCTTCGGCATGCCGCGCGAGGCCATCGCCCACGGCGCTGCCGACGAAGTGCTGCCCCTCAACCAGATCGCCGCCGCCTTGCTGGGCAAGCTGCGCATAGGTTCGGACCAGGTGCACCACCGCATCTGAGCGCAACGGCCCGCTCTGGCTGCCTCCATGAAAAAAAAGAGCGCATGGCGCTCTTTTTTTCGTCAGTTCGACACGGTGCTTACTCGGACAAGGCGCTCCAGCGCTCCAGCGCCTCCATCAGCTGTTCATCGATCTCGCCATCGCGCTGGTGCAACTGAACGGCGCGGGAGTTGTCGTTGGCATACAGCGAGCCGTCGGCGAGGGCCTCGCGAATGGATTTTTGCTCCGCCTCCAGCGATGCAATGGTCTCGGGCAACTGATCGAGCTCGCGCTGCTCCTTGTAGCTGAGCTTGCGCTTGGGCTTGCTGTCGCTGCGCACCGCCGTCGGCTTGGCTTCTTCCTTGGCAGGCTTGGGCTGTGCAGCCTCGGCCAGATCCTGGCTGCGGCGCGACTGGTCCAGCCAGTCCTGCACGCCGCCTTCGTATTCGCGCCACTTGCCCGGCCCTTCCCAGGCAATGGTGCTGGTGACCACGTTGTCCAGGAAACTGCGGTCATGGCTGACCAGGAACACCGTGCCGTCGTAGTTCTGCAGCAGGTCTTCCAGCATCTCCAGCGTCTCGATATCGAGGTCGTTGGTCGGCTCGTCCAGAACCAGCACATTCGCGGGGCGGGCAAACAGGCGCGCCAGCAGCAGGCGGTTGCGCTCGCCGCCGGACAGTGAACGCACAGGAGAGTGAGCGCGTGCCGGAGAGAACAGGAAATCCGACAGATAGCTCTTCACGTGCTTTTTCTGGTTGCCGATCTCTATCCACTCGCTGCCGGGGCTGATGAAATCCTCCAGCGTGGCATCCATATTGATTTGGTGCCGCATCTGGTCGAAGTAAGCCACCTGCAGATTCGCACCCAGCCGCACGTTGCCGCTGTCAGGCGCCAGTTCGCCCAGAATCATCTTGAGCAGCGTCGTCTTGCCGGCACCGTTGGGCCCGATCAGTCCCACCTTGTCACCGCGCAGGATGGTGGCGCTGAAATGCGAGACGATCTGCTTGTCGCCAAAGGACTTGGCCACATCGGTCAGCTCGGCCACGATCTTGCCCTGGTAGCCATCGCCCCGGCCCGAGGCAATGTCCATCTTCACCCCGCCCAGCACATCACGGCGGGCAGCGCGGTTGGCCCGCAACTGCTCCAATCGGCCGATGCGGCTCTGGCTGCGCGTGCGGCGCGCCTCCACGCCCTTGCGGATCCACACCTCCTCCTGGGCCAGCAGCTTGTCGGCCTTGGCGTTGATCACGGCTTCCTGGGCCAGCTGATCTTCCTTGGTTTGCTGGTATTGAACGAAATTGCCGGGATAGGAGCGCAGCGTTCCACGATCCAGCTCCACGATGCGCGTGGAGACGCGGTCCAGGAAAGAGCGGTCGTGGGTAATGGTCACCACGCTGCCCTTGAAGTTCAGCAGCAGCTCCTCCAGCCACTCGATGGCATCCAGGTCCAGGTGGTTGGTCGGCTCGTCCAGCAGCAGCACGTCAGGACGGGCCACCAGCGCCTGGGAAAGCGCAACGCGCTTCTTCATCCCCCCGGACAACGTGCCCACCAGGGCGTCGGGATCCAGGTGCAGCCGCTGCAGCGTCTCTTCCACGCGCTGCTCCCAATTCCAGGCGTCATAGGCCTCGATCTGGGACTGCAGCGCATCGAGATCCTCGCCCTCGCCACCCGCCAGATAGCGCTCGCGCACGGCGATCACCTCGGCAATGCCGGCGGACGCCGACTCGAAGATCGTCTGCTCGGGCACAAGCACCGGCTCCTGTGCCACATAAGTAATGCGGATACCGGACTGCGTCTGGACCTGGCCGTCATCGGCCTTGGCCAGTCCGCCAAGAATCTTCAACAAAGAGGACTTCCCTGCGCCGTTTCGACCGATCAGGCCCACACGTTCGCCGCTCTCCAGGGAAAACTGGGCGTGGTCGAGAAGCGCCACATGCCCGAACGCCAGTTGGGCGTCTATCAAAGTAATCAATGCCATCGTGCGCGCATTATCTATGCGGGCCCGATTCCTGGTGCATGCAGCAAGGCCTCCCCGCCCGGAGCCTGCCCGCAGGGCAGGCTCCGGGCCGGTTTCAGAGGGCGGGGCGCTGGCTTCTTCACGTGTCTGCAAGGAAGTTCACGAATTTCACGCCATCGGTAAAAACCCATGCTATAGTTCGATCCCTCGTCGCCACACTGCCTTGCAGACAGCGATGAGTCAGAAAAGTCTTGTAGACAGCACGAAAAAACGTGCTACAATGCAAGGCTCTGCTGAAGAGAAGCGATGCAGATCGCTGGTGTTGAGAAGATCGAAGAAATTTGATTGCAACGACGCTAAAAACTGTGCTAGAATTCAAGGCTTCGCTGATCGCAGCGAGTCGGAAGCAAAGAAGAAATTCTCTGCTTCGATCCTTAAAAATATACAGCCGATAAGCGTGGGCGTTTGAGGCGAACAGCCAAG